>CADAGA010000030.1:3314-15673 GCA_902787275.1 Oscillospiraceae bacterium
GCGATTGCGGCGGCGGTGCCTGCCAATCCGCCTCCTGCGATGAGAATGTCACAGTTTCGCATGATGACTCCTTCTTTATCGGAAACGGCTTGTGCGGATTATACGCGAGCTGCAGGGGCGGATGTGCGCGATAAACCGTTTACCTGAGAATCCGTTTAAAGATCATTTTCGGATAAGTATTGCTTGATATCATCGATCAGCTTGTTGCCGTCATAATTCTTGAAAATCCTGGTCATGCAGCCTGCGATCATCGGGTTTAAGTCCATGCCGAGCTCGATCGTGCGGGTATCGGTTTTGAAGCCGTAGCATCTTTTTCCGCAGCCGTAAGCGATGCCAAGCTCCACACAAGCACCCTCGTCAGGCACTCTGCCGTCCAGATTCATAAAGATGATATCTGCCTTCCTGACCTCATCGGCATCCAGCTTGAAGATCATCCCGGTCATCTCTTCTTCGGATTTTCCCTCCAGCAAGGCGGCCTCGATTCCGTCACGCTGCGGCAGGAATACCTCATATCCGTATTCTTCAAGCACTTCGGTCAGCGCCAGATTAAAATCCTTTTCGGCTTGATTGAACATCGGACCGGCAAAATAGACTTTCTTTCCGCTTCCGGCGTTTTCGACGGTCTTTGTTTCGGCTGCCGGTTCAGCAATGGGATCGTTTGCGCGCGCGCTGCCGTTTCCGCAGGCGGTGCAGGAGAGCAGGATAGCAGCAATGAGCAGTGCTGCGGCGAAAGCTGATGACATTCTTTTCATGAATTGATAGACCCCTTTTCTTTCTTGTTCGATTATTCTACGGCTGTCCGAATGCCGGAAAGGCTATTCCATCCAAACGATTTGTTTCATTATATCACACCCGATCCCGATCGTGCAACAACGGAGGTGAAATAATTTTACTTCCATTCTCATGCGGGACGGAGCCGCCGTCGGATTCCGAAGGAAGCCGCGTCCTGCATGGTGACGCAGGAGCGCGGCGTCCGGGAGATACGAACAGGCGGTCAGTTTGCCGGATCTGTCTGCCAGATCTTCACGTACTCCACTTCAAACTCGGTCGAAAAGCCGTCCGGATGGCTGTGTATCTTTTCCGGGATCTCCAGCGACACGATCACTTCCTCCGGTACGGTCGAAACGCCTTTGCCGAAGCTCGTTCTGCCGCTTTCGACGCCGTCGATATAGAAGATATATTCCTCCGGCGTCCACTTCAGGCCGAACGTATGGAACGTGCTGTACAGATCCTTGACGAAGTATTTGCCGACTCTGTGGCGGTCGATCCGTTCCGGAAGCGCGTCTGTGCCGTTGCAGTAGACGGTGGATTTGACCGAGCGGTTCAGCAGTCCCGGCAGATACTTTGTCTCCATTGCCTCAAAAATGTCCACCTCCGCGCCGCCGACGCCGCCCGCGGAAAGCTCATGGTCGTAGGAATTGCCGCTCTGCAGCCAGAACGCGCTCCAGAAATCCCGATCCTGATTGCACTTGCAGGAGATTTCAAAATACCCGTTTTGATATTTCTGCCGCAGGGCGATCGCGCCGGTATACCATCCCGCGCCGTATTTGCCGTTTTCCAGATATTCGGCGCGCAGGATCGCCTTGCCGTCCTCGAGCCGAACCTGTTCCGCAGCGTTGTATCCGCATCGGCGTTCGCCTTCGCCGCGGTGATACCACACGTCCGTATCCAGCGTTTCGCCGTCAAACGCATCTTCAAAGACGAGCGAGTATCCTTCCAGATCCAGCGGCGCGCCGTGCGAAACGACAGGCAGCAGCGCATGCACTGCCGTAATGATGATCATGATCCACGCGATAATTCTGTCCATGTAAGACCGTCCTTCCTGAGGGCGTTCGCTTGACTTGTGCTGATCCGCTCCTCACTTTTTGCGGAGACGTTTTCCATCGCCTCCATAACGATTCCATTGTATCACTTGCGGGCAAAAAAAGAAATACCCGGCGGAAATATTTGTCGGGAGAATTCCGCCGGACGCGTATTCCCGGCTTGCCTCAGCGCTGTTCCGCGCGGCAGACCGTGCGCGCTCATGCAGGCGATCTGCCGCGGTTTTATCTGAAAAATTTGCGTAAAACAGACGTCCGGCTCGTTATTGGATATTTACATCTCGGCACATTTGTGATAGATTATAATAGTCAAATGAGAAAAGGGGACGAAATCATGCCGAATGATCCAAACGGTTTTGCTCTCGAATTCCGCCTTCATGAGCTCGACGGCGATCTTCACAGGAGATTTACCGACTGTGTCTTTGTTCTGCAGAGAATACTGTCGGATTATAAGCTTTTATTCCCCGAATATACAGACCATTCCGAACTTCACTCGCTCACCGTGATCGAGTTCTGCAATACCCTGATCGGCGATCAGCTTGACCGGCTCAACAAAAACGAGATCTACGTTTTGCTTTGCGGCTGTTATTTTCACGATACGGGAATGGGGATCACGAAAAAGGATTTTGAATCGTTTTCCCGTCAGATCAACTTCGGAGATTATTTTGAAAAGCACCCCAACGCGTCGGCGTCCGAACAGATCCGCGATTTTCATAACGAGTACTCCGGCCTGTTCATACGGAAATACGCAGAGCTGTTCGAGTTTCCGAGCAATGCCCATCTTGAAGCTGTGATCCAGATCTCCAGAGGACACCGGAAAACAGATCTGAAGGATGAACGCATCTATCCGGCACAACTGCCGACGCCGGACGGCGAATCCATATGTATGCCGTACCTTGCCGCGCTGATTCGTCTGGCGGACGAAATAGACATCACGGCAAATCGCAGCTCAAAGCTGCTTTATGATCTGGAGGCGATCACCGACGAGCATCAGCTCTTTGAGCACAAGCGGCATCGGGCCGTGCGGGATCTGATCATCAGCAAAGATTCGTTTACCCTGATGATCGACGACAGCGATCCCGTGGTTTACGAGATGATCAAAAGACTGGCTGATAAAATGCAGAGGACGCTGGATACCTGCCGCAGCGCGGTCAACGGCCGCACGCCTTTTGAAATCACCCAAAGCCGGATCCTTCTTTGCCCGATCTGAACGATCCGATATGGATCGACGCGCTTTCGGCAGAACGCTGCTCTGATGGAACGGGCGTTCTGCTTTTTTGTGCCGAAACTGCCGGCACAGAGCGATTCTTCGGTAACTATAGATACAGTCAGCCGCCAAAGGAGTCATCCGATGGCGGCTTTTCGTGTTTCTGTATGCAGTTGTTTCCGAAATGCATGGTATCGTTTGTTCGCCGGATGGAAGATGGCGTTCGGGCTTTTGCGGGTGATCCGATTAGACGCAGCACAGACAATTCTCATAGAAGACATGCTGAACTTGCAGCTTGAATCATCTGAGAAGCCGGATCATATCAGAAGCATTATTTCAGATTGAGAACGGCATTGTAGTCGTCGATTCCGTAATTGCCCACAGTGTGCTTCATGATCTCATAAAAATCGAGCGGTTCGCCCTGTGAGCCTTTCAACTTCTTGAAAAAGGGCGACAGACGGCGAAAAACGCGCAGCAAAGTATCGCCGCCGGGCGTGCCCTCCACGTAGGGCTGATTTCCCTCAAACACGCTGCGCACGAACGACACGGCAAACTCCACAAAGGAGTCGTCTTTGATCTGCGGGTCGGCTTTGACCAGCAGGAGTCGGGCGAACCCGCCGACGGTCATCTTCGAGAGCTTTCTCCCGATCACCGGAAAGACTTTCTTCAGAAGCGGCGAGGGTTTGATGTTCACCTTTCGCATAAATCTCTCGGGGTCATGTTCCATGCGTTCGATCAGTGTCCGGATCATTCTCTCGAACTGCTTTTTGAGGTATTCCTCGCCCGGGCAGTTTTTGGTTTCCCAGTCGAAATCGGGAACGGGAATGCTTTCGATCTTTACGGTTTCCGCATCCTGAACGGTCACAAGACGCAGAAAGGCAGGCCAGCCGATAGCGGCGCCCGTACAGACGTCATAGAACTTGTTATGCTTTGCCGTCTCAACCATATTGATGCTTTGGTTGTGCATATGGCCGGTAAAAATCAGATGTACGCCGTTGTCGGCGAGCGTGTCGATGAGCTTTTGACTCTCCGCCTGTCGTGCGTCGCCGATCAGCGCGAATAACGGCTGTCCGGGAAGCACGGGATAGTGCTCCATGGCAATCATCATCTTGCCGTCTGCCTGCGCTTTTTTTACCTGAGATTCAATCCAGCCGAGGAACTCGTCGTCATAGGCGACGTGCTTTTTTTCGTCCACATCGTTGCAAAGGACAAGCAAGCGCACATCCTCCGACAATTCTGCGACATAGGAAAGATGCTCCGCGTTGAAAGCGACGGCGTCTTTATAACCGAAATCTCCGTAATAGCTGTAAAGCTCCGGGAATTTTGTCCCTTCAACGGTTCCTTTTCCGGATTCACGGAAGCAAAACGGCGCATCGTTGAAATCGTGACCGGCGGTCACGACATAGACCTTTTTCCTGCTCTTCTCCTTGAAATCGTGCAGGAGTTTTGAAAACGCTTCGTTGCTTTCTTTTTCGCCGTTAAAGGAAAGATCGCCGGCAATTAAGACGACGTCCGCCTGATCCGCCGTCTCCAGCCACTCAAACAGCGCTTCGTTGATGGCTTGCGTTTCGGCAAAGCATTTTTGGTCGCCGTCCATGAAGTCTTCATATTCCGCACCGTATGCGCCTAAGCTGCGCTTGAAATAGTGCGTGTCCGTGATCAAATAAAAACGTAAAGGTTTCACGCTGTTCTCCTTTTTCAGAACTTGTAAATCCATTCGGTTGCCTTTTTCCAGAAAGACATGGAAACATCGGCGAACGCTTTCCAGACCTTCACGGCGGCGATCTCTATGCGCGTCACATTTCCGGATGAAATGATTTTTGATCCTTCCGCCTGCGCCAGATCAATGCCCAGAAGGACCTTGCTTTCGCAGGCGCCGCTCTCGTGCAGCGTGATGACTCTGGACCCCCAGTTGATCTTTCGTAAAAAGATATGCGGCTTCACGCTGGGCGTGTTGACAATATCTACGCCGTCGATCTTCACGGTAAAGCTGTTGTAGTGATCGTGGCCGCAGAAGATCGCTCTGACGTCGCCGTTCCGGCTCATGGCGTCGAGCTGCCCGTAATTGTAGTATCCCGGGCACGGCTTCTCAAAAATATAGCCATCCTCGATGTTGGAAAGATTGGGGATCGGGACCAGATCGTAGGTCACAGTATCGTATTCCCTGACGCCGGCCCGGACAGCTTTGCCGGCAACGGGAAAGAGCTTGTCATAGATTTCCTGCACGATGATGTGCTGAAAGACGACCGAGGGAACGTATTCTCCGCCGTTTTCCTGCTTGAGTTCTTCCGCCTTTGTCTGATACCACTCGATCTGATCGGAATGCACGGACTCGTAGCCCTTGCCCTTGACCTCGCATCCGGAATCAAAACAATAGATGTTATATGCCGCGCGGCTGCCGTCGTTCGCATAAATGGGTATGCTGCACGTGCCGCAGCCGAAAAGAGCGGGCTCCTCATCCGCGCCGATGAAGGTCGTGCCGCCGTATTCCTTGTAAAAACCGAACATTTCGTCGATCGTGTATCCGTGCAGATAATCGTGATTGCCGAAGGTGATCACAAAGGGGATTTCTGCATCAACAAAGATATCACAGATCTCTTTGATCGCGGCAGGCTGGTCTTCGTTTGCGGCCTCAGAGAGGTCGCCGCCCAGCACGACCAGATCGGGATCTGCGGCGGCAAGCGATTCGATGACCAGCTGCTTCTGCAAAGCCGGCAGCGGATAGCCGGTGTGCCAGTCCGTCAGATGCAGGATCGTAAAGTCGCCGTTCGCATCAAATCTCAGCTTCGCATCCGTGCCGCGCGCATATGTCGGCAAGGTGCAGCAGAAAACCGTTAAGCATACGAGAATTACAGAAAGGATCTTTTTCATTTCTTTCCTCCATTTTAATTAAAATCATTCTGACGAAGCGTCTGCGCGAACGGAATTCCGGTGATCGTTTGCGGGACGCCGTCTTTATACGCTCCATGCGCTTCGGGACTTTTTTGCAGATATGCGCAGCATCCTGCAGGGCGGCACAAATCCGGCGCGGCTGCAGCACGTCTTTCCGGGTTTACCACGTCACGCTGACCTTCAGCCCATCGGTCGAATAGGTCACGTCGTGCCACAGGTTCCGTTCCAGTGCGTCGCAAAACGCCCGCAGCATTTCTTCGTCTTTCATTTCAACGGTGAACGTCAGCGTCAGGTCTTTGGCTTCGCAGGGATGGCGCATCAGCTTGAAGCCGTTTGACCACCAGTGCTTTTGCGCAGCGCGGCTGAACAGCAGTTCGTCGCCGCGATACAGCGAAAAGCTGATGTCCAGCAGTTCGTCGTCGCCGGCGCAGTCGTAATAGGTGCCTGCCTTCTCCCGGGGCCGGTTATAAAGACCGATTTCCGCACCGTCTGCGATAATATATCGGCCCTTCCAGACCTGGATCATCCACTCTTTGCCCTGATAGTCAAATTTGAAGCGTCTCGTTTTGTACCGGAAAAAGGGCGTTGTGTAGCAGAACAGGTCGTAGCCGAAACAGAACCCGAAATCGCGCATCCAGCAATGGATGGGTGCATAGACCAGCATTTCCCGCAAATTGAAATTGAATCCCAGGGACGCCATGCCCTGATCGGTTCTGCCGTGGAATTCGCCCGTATGCGGGTCGTAAAATGCGCCGGTCCAGACCTGTTCCGTGTCGCCGTCCGTGTAGAGGACGTTGAGCACGAATTCATACTCTCCGTCAAAGCGTTCGGTCGGCTCAAGCGTGATGTCGCATTTTTCAAAGCCGCTGAGATACGCGCCGAGGAAATAACAGATCAGTCCCATCGTTCTGTTGTCCTGCGCGTAGTAATCGTCGCGGATCTCATTCATCGTTTTACGGAACGCGGTGGTGTCCAGAGAAAACACGCGGTTGACCAGGCGCACGGGTTCATTGACGTCCGGCAGATTGGTGACGAGTTTTTCAATATCAAGTCCGCAGTGTTCCTTGATCTCGGTACAGATCTCTTCGGTCGCGGCGTCGATCGTAACGTCAAAAACGCACGGCTTCATCAGGGCTCGTCCCGAACCGGGCACGCCGCCGAGGAGAGAGACAACGGAGAGAAAAAAGGCAATGATTCTTTGGAGCATATATTTTAACCTTTCCGGTTGTTTTTTCTATTATCTTACGGCGCGGTAAATCTCAACAATGATGTTGTAGATTTTCGTTCCGCGCAGGAACAGAAGAAGTCTTTTGACAAGGCTCGGCGCTTGCGCATCGGCATGAAACGCAAGCGGCCGTGTCCCGTTGTCGATCACAAGCGCTTGTGTAAGACAGATGCCGCCTTCGCCTAAGATTTCGGCTCTGATATACCGGAAATCATCGCTGCCCCCGACAGCGTCCAGATCCAGAACGATGGGGTCGGAACCGGCTTCACATTTCATGATCACTTTTCCGTTCGCGATCCACTGGATCTCTCTGGCGTTTTCCACCGTGACGGAAACCTTGTGTCCGCTGACTGTAACGCTGTTGAACATCGGGTAAGGGAGGCCTTTGCCCCGGACGTCGATGTCCTCTTTGGGTCCGATCTCATAAACGTCGTTGCCGGGGAGGCACTTGGACACGCAGAAGAAAGCGCCCGACTGCATCGTCTTTTTGACCTCTTCCTGCGTATTCTCTTTCATCATGAAAACGCTGAAGGAGCTGTCGCAGTTCTTGAGAGAATGTGCGTCCGTGTTGCTGAAGCCGATGACCGTTCTGCCGTAGGGCAGGCAGTGCATCAGAAGCTGATCCCACAGTACTCTGTCATAGCGCGTTACGGTATTGACCTCGTTGAGCACTTCTATGCCGAGACAGCTTGGATATTTCAGCAAAAGATTGCCGTAAAATGTGATGTTTTCGGGGTCTGTTACCGCTTCCGGATGCCTTGTGGAGTCAAGCACGTCTCCGGGATGGTTGATATGGGAAAGCGCGCCGTTGTCTTCGACAAATCTCAAGGCGTTTTCGATACCGACCTCGTTTTCACCGACAAGGCCGGAAAAATTCATCTTGTTCTTGCCGGTGTAATATCCGGCGAACCCGTTGCCGACGTCGGACGGGAGGAAATATCCGTTGACGTGGTTCTTCGAGAGCGTCAGATGGTTCAGCTCGTTTGCGCCTGTGATACAGGTCATGCCGTACCCTCTGTCGTTGTAGGTGCCGGAAGTGATCGCCTCGTATTCCTCATCGGTGAGAACGCTCATCTTGTTGCCCAGAAAATACTGATACCAGTACGGGAACACAAGCTCGGGCTTTTTGTTCCACTCGACGCCCGTAACCGCGTGATCGCTGTTCGCAAGAAAATCATAACCGAGCGAATAGTATTCCTTGACCATTGCCGGAAGCTCCTCGTCGGCGTCGCTCCAGGTCGTATGCGAATGCAGAACGCCCCTGTACGCACCCCATGCGTTCTCTCCGCTCCATTCGACGTCCGCATACGGCGACACGATGGTATAATCGGCCTCTGCCGAGGTCATGAATCCGCCGCATACGCTGCACAGCATGATGATGCTGATCGTCACGCATAACAATTTTTTCATTGATGGTTCTCCTTCGCCTTGAAATCCCTGAATCAGAAATGATTCCAAAAATGCATTGTCCCGCCTTGCGCGTTTCTGCTGTATCGGAACATTAAATAACAAGCAGAACTCTGCCGCAAATCCGGATTTTCAGCTCAATTATATCATATCGAACCCGATCCCGCAACAAAAAAGGCGATAATTTTGATCTCCGTTTTTGCGGAAAAAACCTGTCGCCGCATACGATCCCGACCGAAAAACCATACGAGAGCGTCTGCTTTCGGCGGTTTTCCATCCGGGATTTCTCTCCGGACGCGCGTTCCGACTTGATTCCTGACCGGAAATTTTAAAATAGATACATCCCGTGCCTTGCAGGAAGGATTTGTCCGTGGTATAATCTTTCTTGTAAAAAAGACGGGAGGAAAAACAAATGAAACACGGAACGCAAAACGGCGGCATTCGGGCGCAGAGGGTGACGGCGATCTGTCTGCTGGCTGCGATGCTGATCGGCCTGTGGACGGTCTGCGGGTCTGCGGCCGAACAAAACGTGCAGTATCCTTACGGCGTGAGCGAGGAAATGTGCCGTGCGGACTACTGGATCGCGAAAACAGACGATCCGAACGGTATCATGATGACGACGCGGGAGGTCGACGCATACAACACGCTCGCGGCGCACACGAAGGGGACGTACGTGACCGATCCGGAAGAAGTGCCGACGACGTATGACGCATCTGCGCTGGGGAATGCTTTGGCGCAGGATATCCTGAACAGCAAAAAGGATCGCGCTCTGTTCGTGGACGGCGTGCAGATCGACAACGACGCCTATTTCGCATCGCTGAGCGCCGCCTGCGCCGATACGGCGTGGACGGGCAGGCGCGAGATCGTGTACGGCGTATGCACGCGTCAGACGAATCTGATGGCGATCCCGACGAACGACGTGATCGGATACAGTCTGACCGACGCGGACAGCGAATACCAGAACAGCGCGCTGAATGTGAACGATCCGGTCGTCATCAAGCAGATTTGCGCCTATGACGACGCATCGTTCTATTACGTGGAAACGGATCATTGCCCGGGCTGGGTCGACGCACAGTCGGTGGCGATCTGCGCAAGCCGCAGCGAGTGGCTGGATGCGTGGAAAACGAGCGTGGACGGCAAGGACTTTTTGATCGTCACGCAAAACCGGATCGTGACCGAGCCGTCTATTTTCGTGCCGGAGACCGCCGACGTGAAATTGACGATCGGCACGAAGCTCAAGCTCGTTCCGGAGGACAAGATCCCCCGGAATCTCGGCGAACGGAACGCGTGGAACAACTACGTTGTGTATTTGCCCACCCGTGACGCGGACGGCGCATACGTGCGCAGAGAAGCGCTGATCTCGCAGCACTATTCGGTCAGCATCGGTTTTCTGCCCATGACGCAGTCGAATATCCTGCGTGTGGCGTTCACCTGTCTCGGCGACCGTTACGGCTGGGGCGGCATGCTCGACGCGATGGACTGCTCGATGTTTACACGCAACGTGTACCGCTGTTTCGGTCTGTGCATACCGCGCAACACGTCGTGGCAGCAGCTCGTGCCGAACACCAAGATCGATCTGAGCGGTATGACGGATGAAGAAAAGCTCTTGCTTCTGCAAAACACGCCTGCCGGCGCGATGCTGTATTTCCCCGGGCATACGATGATCTATATGGGCTTTGAAGCGGGAACGGGCTACGTCGTCAGCGCGCTCGGTTCCGCGTCGGACACCACGGGCGAGCTGGACGTGCGGAGTATCTACTCTGTGGCGATCAATCCCCTGACCGTCCGCAGACGCAGCGGCAATACGTGGCTGGCCGATCTGACCTCGATCGTGATCCCCGCGAATTACGCGGAGAAAAAGTACGATCCGGCAGCCGGTATCTGCGCGCTTTGCGGCAAGGTGCATACCGGCACGTGGGGCAGGATCGTTTGGACGCTGCACAAGGCAGTCTGGTTTATCCTGCATTTGTTCGGCATCCGGCTCCCTGCCGCTGCAGCTTTCGATCGTGTTTGATTATTCATTCCGGAACGGTGACTCTGGCAGAGCCGCCGTTCTTTTTTTGCGTGAGAAGCGCCGGGTCCCGCGCGGGACGCGCATTGACACAGTGCGCGTTGTCGTGTACAATAGGTGCGTAATAACGGGACGATGAAAGGAGAGCGACATGAAGAAACTGCTCAGGCTCCATCCGGACGCGCTGTATGATTCGGAGTATACGGACTACGTGCTGGAGACGGACGATTTCCGATCGCCCGAGCTTGCCCTCAAGGGAGAATACCGGTATGAAAACGGCGTGGTCGTGATCACCGCGGCAGGACGCGAGATCATCCTCGAAAACTGCTTTGAAAATACGCTGCGTCTGCGGATCACGCAGGGCGGCGCATGCGTGGACAAAACCGTGACCGAGCGTCTGGGCTTGATCCGGACGGACTGGGACGCTGCGCCGTACGATTACAGCTTAGAGGACGGCGTCATTCATTTCTCGAACGGGCGGATGATCCTGGAGTTCAATATGAACACGAACGAATTCGCGTTCAAAACGGCTGGCGGGAAAACGCTTCTGCAAACCAAAAACGGCGGAGCGCGGTTTTCCGAGACGCCGGCCGACTATTCCGGTATGCGCAGCTACACCGAGTTCGAGCGCATCGGCGGCGAACGGTATTCCGGCTTCGGCGCGCGGATCTACAAGGTGGACAGGACCGGAGAATCCGCCGATATTTTTTCGGAAAAGGGCGGCGCAAGAGTCGGGGACTACGGCGGTTTTCCCGTACCCTATTTCATCAGCTCGGCGGGCTACGGACTGTTTTTCAACAATCCGTGGCCGCACGTCTACTTCGATATGGCAAAGACGTGCGAAAACGAGTGGTTCCTCCACGCGCCCGGCGGAGATTACGATCTGTTCGTCTTCTGCGGCAATACGTCGGAGATCACGAAAAGCTATGCGCGGATCGTCGGCACCAATCAGTTCCCCAAAAAGTGGCTCATGGGATATTGGTGCAGCAGTCTGAGCTTCGAGCGCGCGCAGGGCGCGATCGACGATACGGCGCGTATGCGCAGCGAAGGGTATCCCTGCGACGCGATCGTGATCGACGGTCCGTGGCGCGGCGGCGTGAACTTTATCCGGGATTATGCGAGCGGCTGGGGCTATCCGTCGGACGACTACAACTGGCATCCCGATTTCGGCGACGGCGTCGGCATGATCCGGAAGCTCGAGGAGGACAACATCAAAACCGTCCTGCACATCAACTCCTGCGCGTTCAAGCCCGCCACCGCCATTCCCGCGATCGCGCAAGGCTTGCTGCGCCAGGTCAAAAGCGAGACGGTGCCCGACGTGGCGACGCAGCGCGGGATCGACTATTACAAAACGTTTCTGGTTCCCAGGATCAGGGACGGCGTGACCCAGTGGTGGACGGATCATTCCGACCGCGTCAGCGGCGAAGTCATGCCGGGTATCCCGTCGCGGAACCTGTTCGGTGCGATGTGGAATCGCGTGATTTCCGACGTCATGGCGGAAAACGGCGTGAAGGGGCATATGTCCCTGTCCAGAGGCGGCGGCATCGGCAGCCAGAGATATGCGCTTCCGTGGGCGGGAGACACGCAGTTCGGAATTCACAGATTCAAGGAGGATATCTGGTATATCATCAATGCGGGCATGGCGGGCTTTACGCTGTGCGGCTACGATCTGGGCGGATTCATGCGCGGCAGCGGGGTGGAAACGCCGCCGGACGAGATGCAGTTCGACGTCGACAATATCGCAAGACGCTTCTGCCAAAGCATCATTTTCTGCCCCATGCCCCGCATGCACAACGG
>CADAGA010000031.1 GCA_902787275.1 Oscillospiraceae bacterium
CAAGAGCGCGACCATCACGGCCGTCTCCGCCGACGGCAGCAAAGCCGCGACGTGCAAGGTCAACGTCGAGGTCAAATGGTGGCAGTATATCATCTGGCTCCTGCTCGGCTCTCTTTGGTTCTGATCCGGCAGGCAAATACGCATCATCGGAGCGAGGCGCAATGCCCCGCTCCGTTTTCTTTTCCCGAATGGTGCAAATCATGAAAAAACCTTTGCCGTTTTCTTGACATTCTCCGCACAATCCATTAAAATAGAAAGGTAATATTTGTTTTGTATCGGAGGAATGCAACAATGGGCTACACGCTTGCACAAAAGCTGATCAAAAGCCATCTGCTCAGCGGCGACATGACCGTCGGCAGCGAAGTGGGACTGCGTATCGACCAGACGCTCACGCAGGACGCGACCGGCACGATGGCATATCTGGAATTTGAGGCGATGGGCGTACCGCGCGTCAAGACGGAACTGAGTGTGGCATATATCGACCACAACACGCTGCAGACCGGCTTTGAGAATGCGGACGACCATCGTTTTATCGCATCCTGCGCCAAAAAACACGGCCTTCGCTTCTCCCGTCCGGGCAACGGCATCTGCCACCAGGTGCATCTTGAGCGCTTCGGCAAGCCCGGCAAGACGCTGATCGGCTCCGACAGCCACACCCCGACCGGCGGCGGCATCGGCATGCTCGCGATGGGCGCGGGCGGACTCGACGTTGCCGTGGCAATGGGCGGCGGCGCGTACTACATCACCATGCCGGAGATCGTGCTGGTGAAACTGACCGGAAAACTCCGCCCGTTCGTGGCGGCCAAGGATATCATTCTCGAGGTGCTGCGCATCCTGTCCGTCAAGGGCGGCGTGGGCAGGATCATCGAATACGGCGGCGACGGCGTGCAGACGCTGTCCGTGCCGGAACGCGCCACGATCACCAACATGGGCGCGGAGCTGGGCGCGACGACGTCCGTGTTCCCGTCCGACGACGTGACGCGCGATTTCCTGCGCGCGCAGGGCAGAGAGGGCGACTGGATCGAGCTGCAGCCGGATGACGACGCCGAATACAGCCGCGTGATCGAGATCGACCTCTCGACGCTTGAACCGCTTGCGGCCATGCCGCACATGCCCGACAACGTCAAAAAGGTGTCCGAGATCGGCAACATCCGCATCGACCAGGTCTGCATCGGTTCTTGCACGAACTCGTCGCTCTACGATATGCTCAAGGTCGCCAAGATCCTCAAGGGCAAGACCGTCGCGCCGAACGCGTCGCTGGCGATCGCGCCCGGCTCGATGCAGGTGCTGAATATGCTCGCCAGAAACGGCGCGCTGGCCGACATGATCGCCGCAGGCGCGCGCATCCTCGAATCCGCGTGCGGACCGTGCATCGGCATGGGTCAGTCGCCCAACTCCAAGGGCGTTTCTCTGCGCACCTTCAACCGCAACTTCGAGGGCAGGAGCGGCACCGCGGACGCGGGCATCTACCTTGTCAGTCCCGAGACCGCGGCCGTTTCCGCGATCACGGGCGTGCTGACCGACCCGACGACGTGCGACGCGGACATCGCGGTGCAGATGCCCGAAAAATTCCTCATCAACGACAACATGATCGTTCCGCCCGCTCCCGTGGAGGAGATGGACTCCGTGGAGATCATGTACGGTCCCAATATCAAGCCGTTCCCGACGACCGCGCCGCTGCTCGATACCATCGAAGCCGAGGCGACGCTCAAGGTCGGCGACAACATCACGACCGACCACATCATGCCCGCGGGCGCCAAGATCCTGCCGTACCGTTCCAATATCCCGTTCCTGTCGCAGTTCTGCTTCCGCCAGTGCGATCCGGACTTCGCGGAAAACTGCAAAAAGGCGGGCAAGGCGATCATCGTCGGCGGCGCGAACTACGGCCAGGGCAGCTCGCGTGAGCACGCGGCGCTCGTTCCGCTGTATCTGGGCGTCAAGGCGGTCATCACCAAGTCCTTCGCCCGCATCCATCAGGCGAACCTCGTCAACGCCGGCATCCTGCCCGTGACGTTCGACGATCCGGCGGACTACGACAAGATCTCGCAGGGCGACGTGCTGCGTCTGCCCGACGTGCGTGAAAAGCTCGTGAGGGGCGAGCCGGTCACGCTCGAAAACGTGACGACGGGCGAAAGCTACCCCGTGACGTGCAGCGTTTCCGACCGTCAGCGGGACATCCTGCTTGCCGGCGGTCTGCTCGGTTATACGAAAGAAAACGCGTAAATATACACAGAGAAAGGAACACCATCATGACAGAAGCACAGATGAAAGCGGCAGTAGAAAAATTCGAGGCGCTCGTGCGTGAGCAGAGCGCACGCAGCGACCGCATCAAGGAGCAGGGCGACTTCGTCGACTACGATGCGCTCGACACGATCGTCATCGGCGTCTGCGGCGGCGACGGCATCGGCCCCGTCATCACGAAGGAATCCGCCCGCGTGCTCGAATACATGCTCGCGGACGACGTCAAGGTGGGCAAGGTCACGTTCAAGCAGATCGACGGTCTGACGATCGAAAACCGCGTCGCGGCGAACAAGGCGATCCCGGACGACGTGCTCGAGGAGCTCAAGAAGTGTCACGTCATCCTTAAGGGACCGACGACCACGCCGCAGGCGGGCGACCCGTGGCCGAACATCGAAAGCGCCAACGTCGCCATGCGCAAGGCGCTCGACCTGTTCTGCAATCTCCGTCCGGTCAAGGTGCCGGAGGAGGGGATCGACTGGACGTTCTTCCGCGAGAATACCGAGGGCGCCTATGCCGTCGGCTCCAAGGGCGTGCACGTGACGGACGATCTGGCGATGGATTTCGTCGTGACCACGACCGAGGGCACCAAGCGCATCGCCAAGCTCGCCTATGATTACGCCCGCCGCAACGGCAAGGATCGCGTGTCGATCATCACCAAGGCGAACGTCATCAAGACGACGGACGGCAAGTTCCTCAATCTGTGCAAAGAGGTCGGCAAGGATTATCCCGAGATCACGACCGACGAGTGGTATATCGACATCCTGACCGCCAAGCTCATCGATCCCAAGCGCCGCCGCGATTTCAAGGTCATCGTGCTGCCGAATCTGTACGGCGATATCATCACCGACGAAGCGGCGGAGTTCCAGGGCGGCGTCGGCACGGCCGGCAGCGCCAATATCGGCAAGCGCTACGCCATGTTCGAGGCGATCCACGGTTCCGCACCGCGCATGGTGCGCGAGGGACGCGGACAGTACGCCGATCCCTGCTCGATGCTGCGCGCTTCCGTGATGCTCCTGTCGCACATCGGCCGCCAGAAGCAGGCGGATCTGCTGGAGCAGGCGCTTGATATCTGTATGTTCAAGGAGAAGAAGCTCCAGATCACCGGCCGCGACACGGGATGCACCTGCGCCGAATTCGGCGACTACGTCATGCAGACGGTCAAGAGTCTGAGCGAATAAAACCAAGGGGGAAAACAGCATGAGTGCAACAGAAAAAACGGATCTTCAGCCGATCATCGACAAGAGAGAATGGGCGGCAAAATATATGGTCGAGGAGATCACGCATGTCATCAAGAGCTTCGGCAAGCGTGATCCCGGTTCCGAGGGCGAAAAGCAGGCGTGCGAGTATATGGCAGACGTGCTGCGCAAGGATTGCGGCTGCGAGGACGTCAAGGTCGAATCGTTCACCGAGCATCCCGGCGCGTTCTACGGCTGGCTGTATGTGACGGTCACGTTCGCACTCGCGTCGATCGCGCTTCTGTTCTTTTTCCCGCTCGCGTCGATCGTTCTGATCGTTGTGGGCCTTCTGATCATGTTCCTGGAGTTCGGCATTTACAAGCAGGCCGTGGACTGGCTCTTCCCGAAGCGCACCGGCCACAACGTGACCGCGATCAAAAAATGCACCGGCACGGTCGAGCGCCGCATCTTCTTCAACGGACACCCCGACGCTGCGTGGGAATGGCCGGTCAACTACCGGTTCGGCGGCGCGGCGTTTGAGGCGCACGCCATTTTCTGCGTCGTCGGCGCGCTGTATTATCTCGGCCTTGCGATCGCGCAGGTCGCTACGAACGGTCTTGCGGGCGCGGCTGTCTCCTCCGTGATCGGCAAATGCGGCCTCGGCGGA
The DNA here is from genome assembly GCA_902787275.1 of Oscillospiraceae bacterium. Taxonomy (GTDB): domain Bacteria; phylum Bacillota; class Clostridia; order Oscillospirales; family Acutalibacteraceae; genus UBA1425. The sequence continues at coordinate 4,084 of CADAGA010000031.1, forward strand.
CTGATCTTCGTTCCGTTCCTGATCCTGCTGTACAACATGTCGAACAGCCGCCGTGTTGTGGACGGCGCAAACGACAACCTGACCGCCTGCTATATGGGCATCTCGATCCTCAAGGCGATGCGCGACGCGGGTGTCGATCTCGAACACACTGAGGTCGGCGTGCTGTTGACCGGTTCCGAGGAAGCGGGTCTGCGCGGCGCGAAGGCGTGGAGCGAAGCGCACAAGGACGACTACAACGACGTACCGACGTTCTTCTATTCGTACGATACGATCCATGATCCGAAGTACCTGATGGTGAACTACCGCGACCTGAACTCCACGGTCAAATCGGACGCGGAGCTGGGCGATCTGTTCCTGGAAGCTGCGGAAGCGGTGGGCATCCCGTGCAAAAAAGGCGTCGTGCCGCCGATGGGCGGCGCAACGGACGCAGCCGCGTTTGCGCAGGCCGGACGCAGAGCGGTCGGCATCACGGGTCTGAACCACAACCTTGAGGACTATTACCACACCCGCCGCGACACGTACGACAACCTGAACGAGGAAGGCCTCTCGAACTGCTACGCCGCCTCGGTCAAGCTGCTCGAAATGTTTGACGCCGGCGCGAAACAGTAAACGCGTGAATGCGCAAAAACGCCGCCCGAAAGGGCGGCGTTTTGAATTGTATCAGATTTACAGGATCTCCGTGTCGGACGGTCTGCCCTGGTGCAGCTGCGGGAAGTAGGACGCGAACCGGTATTTCGGCGTTTCGTCGAACTCGATCTTGATGAGCGGCACGTGCAGGATGGGATCGGGGTTCTCCTCGGGCACGTTCTTGAGGATGATGCGCGAGCCGCGGAGCTCGAAGTCGATCGGCGTGCCGTCGATGAGCGTGACGGCCTTCGGACACGTCTGGAATCCGCCGAGACTCATCGTGCCCTTGTAGGGCGTCCAGATCTTGTTCCACATGTAGACGGTGTTGCCCTTGGTCGTGGGACGGGAAACGGCGTTGCCCTGATTCGTGTTGCCGTAGGTCTTGGTGAGCTTTCCGTAAACGGCCTCGCCGTTGACCTTCAGCCATTCGCCGACCTTCGTCAGCGGTTCGATGACTTCCTTCGGCACGGAGCCGTCCGGCATGGGGCCGAAGTTCAGAAGGAGATTGCCGCCGCGTTCGCAGCACGTCTGGAGCATGCCCAGAATGCGCTGCGGCGTGTAGCTGTAGGGCGCGGCCTGCTCGGAATCAATGTAGCCCCAGCTGATGCCGTTGAACGTCATGCACGCTTCCCAATCGCGCTCGGAGGGCGTCAGATGCTCCTCGGGCGTGCCGAAATCCTCGGGGATGCGGCTGCGGTCGTTGATGATGATGTGCGGCTGCAGGGAGCGCAGATACTGGTTGCGCGCGAGAGAATCCCAGCCTTCCGCGTGCTGGAACGGTTCCGGAACGTCGTACCAGAGAATGTCGATCTTGCCGTACTGCGTCAGCAGCTCTTCGTTCAGGTCGCGGATATACTTTGTGAAGCGTGCGCGTGCCTCGGCGTCATAGGCGCATTTTCCGCCGTCCGGATGATGCCAGTCCATGAGCGACGAATAAAAACCGATCTTCAGATCGTTCTCGCGGCACGCCTCGACGAATTCCTTGACGATGTCGCGGTGCGGACCGTAGTTGACGGAGTTGAAGGGGTTCGCCTTGGAATCCCACAGGCTGAAGCCCTCGTGGTGACGGGTGGTCAGCACCATGTACTTGGCGCCCGCTTTTTTGGCCATGGCAGCCCATTCGCGGCAGCAGCCCTCTTTCGGGGAGAAGGTCTGCGCCAGATGCTCGTATTCGCTCACGGGGATGTTTTCGCAGGTCTGCACCCATTCGTTGCGGCCGATCTGCGCGTACAGACCGAAGTGGACGAAGATGCCGAAGCGGGCTTCGCGCCACCATTTCATCCGCTCGTCGCGCGTTGCGTCGATCTGTTCAAGGTATTCCGGCATGGAAAGCATAATGAAATCTTCCTTTCGCAAAAGTGTATCTTCATTCTACCGCTTCTGCCGTGCAAAGTCAAGATTTTATAATGTATACAAAAAAGCAGTTCTGTCGGACGTCGGGACGACGGCGTCAGACGAAACTGCTTCCTTTGTATGCACTTTTGACGCCGTTCCCTCCTTTCCGGTTTTGTGTCGGTTATTTTACTTCGCATCAGAAAAGGGGGACTGACGCGAAGGGGGATGCAAGTAAAAATGAAAACGGAAGAATGAATCACGTTGACTCTGTTTTTCGGCTGCGGGCGGAGGGGTGGCCGCCCGCAGCATACAGGCTCCGGCGAGAGAAAGGGACTGTGTTCGGGGTGGAGAAAACAGCAGCGCCGGAGATTGAAACGCATGGCGCGTTCAACAGTTTCAGTATACAGGATCAATTCTTAAGAAACAAGGCAGGACTTCTTAAGATTTGATTAAGAATTCCCACCAATAGACATTCTCGCGTGCCGTCCCACTATATAAAGAAGTTGAAAACAACCCCTCTCTGTGCTATAATATTATTCGTTATGATGGGTTTTCGTACCGTTTCCGGCATCGCGGAAACGCAGGTTTCGGTAGTGTAAAGGGGAAGACAAAATGAATTCGTTTACGGAGTTATGGGCGGTCGTCTCGCAGGTCCTCAGGGGCGAGGTGTCCGATATCGTCTATAAAGTCTGGCTGGACGATCTGGAGCCGGTGAGCTTCGACGGCAACGTCGTCACGCTCTCGACGGTGGAATTCAAGCGCAAGATCATCGAGCAGAAATTCAGCACCGTGCTGCACGACGCGTTCGAGAAAGCGCTGGGCTTCGGGGTCGAAGTGCGCCTTGTGAACGCGGACGTCTCTGCGCAGGCGCAGACGGTCGAGGACGTGGAAAAGAGCTTCCACGAGGACAACACGTTCCAGACGTTTGTCGTCGGCTCGTCCAACAAATTCGCGCACGCCGCGGCGCAGGCAGTCGCCGCCAATCCCGGCGGGGCGTACAACCCGCTGTTCATCTACGGACGTTCGGGTCTGGGCAAGACGCATCTTCTGAACGCGATCGCGCACGAGATCCAGAAGAACAACCCGTCGGCGAACGTGCTGTTTACGCAGGGCGAGGCGTTCACCAACGAGATCGTGCGCGGCATCGGGATCGGCCAGACCGCCATGACCGCACTGCATGAAAAGTACCGCACGGCGGACGTGCTGCTGGTGGACGATATCCAGTTCATCGCCGGCAAGCCTGCCACGGAAGAAGAATTCTTCTATACGTTCAACACGCTCACACAGGCCGGCAACCAGATCGTTCTGACGTCCGACCGTCCGCCGAAGGATATCGCCACGCTCGAGGATCGTCTGCGCACGCGTTTCGAGATGGGACTGATTGCGGACATTCAGCCGCCCGACGTTGAAACGCGCATGGCGATCGTCAAGCGCAAGGCGGAGGCGCTCGATCTGAATCTGACCGACGATGTGGTGCAGTATATTGCCGACAGAATCAAGAACAACGTCCGTCAGCTCGAGGGCGCGGTCAAGAAGACCAAGGCGATCGTGACCATCCACGGCTCGACGCCGAACATGGCGACCGTGCAGGCGGCGATCAAGGATATCCTCAACGAATCCCGATCCGAAAAGGTGACGGTGGAACGCATCATCGAGGAGACGGCGCGCACGTTCAACGCCGACCCCGCCGATCTGCGCTCGAAGAAGCGCGACGCGCAGACTTCGCGCATGCGCATGATCGCGATGGATATCGTCAGCGATATGACCGGCATGTCGACCAAGGCGATCGGCCAGGAATTCGGCGGCCGCGACCACTCCACCGTGGTGCACGCGCTGCGCGAGATCAAGCGGCAGAAGGACAAGGATTCCTCTCTGCGCACGACGATCGACAACATTACCAAGAACGTACAGGAATCCGATTAAAGGAGACACTATGGGACTCTTTCAAAAAATCAACAAGGGTCTGAAAAAGACCCGTGAAAACATGTCCGCCGCCATCGACAACATGCTTTACGGCAAGGTCGAGATCGACGACAGCTTTTTCGACGACCTCGAGGAAGTTCTGGTCATGGGCGACGTGGGCGTGTATACCGCCGAGGAGATCGTCACGAAGCTGCGTGAGCGCGCCCAGCAGGAAAACCTGCGCACGGCCGACAAGGTCAAGCGCGCGATTCAGGAGATCGTGGCGCAGATGCTTTCCGGCGGAGAGGAAATGAGCCTGATCACCATGCCGTCCGTCATCCTCGTGATCGGCGTCAACGGCGTGGGCAAGACGACCAGCATCGGCAAGCTCGCCGCGTACTATAAGTCCGAGGGCAAGAAGGTCATTCTGGCGGCCGCCGACACCTTCCGCGCCGCTGCGATCGAGCAGCTGCAGGAATGGGCGGATCGCGCGGGCGTTGATATGATCAAGCACAAGGAGGGCGCGGATCCCGCCGCCGTCGTGTTCGACAGCATCGCCGCCGGCAAGGCGCGGGGCGCCGATATCATCATCGTCGACACCGCCGGACGTTTGCACAACAAGAAGCATCTGATGGAGGAGCTGGGCAAGATCTACCGCGTCATCGACCGCGAGCTGCCGTACTCCGACCGCGAAGTGCTCCTGGTGCTGGACGCGACGACCGGACAGAACGCCGTCAACCAGGCGCGCGAGTTCCTGAACGTGGCGGAGATCACGGGCATTATCCTGACCAAGCTCGACGGCACCGCACGCGGCGGCGTCGTCCTGAACATCAAAAACGACCTGAAAGTTCCGGTGAAATTCATCGGCGTCGGCGAAAAGATCGACGATCTGCAGCCGTTCGACCCCATGGCCTTCGCGCAGAGCCTGTTCGACGTGGAGATGCCGGATCACAGCGCGGACGAGGCGGACGAAGAAACGCAAGAGGAAGACGTATGATTTTTTTGCTGGCGACCCATAATCAGAAAAAACGTGCCGAACTTGAGCGCATCCTCGCGCCGCTGGGCGTGCAGGTGCTGACGGCCGAGCAGGCCGGCGTCGAACTCACGGACGTGGAGGAGACGGGGGAGACGTTCCGCGAGAACGCGATCCTCAAAGCCGAGAGCGGCTGCCGCGAGAGCGGACTGCCCTGCGTGGCGGACGATTCCGGTCTCGAGGTGGACGCGCTGAACGGTGCGCCGGGCGTGTACTCGGCGCGGTATGCGGGCGAGCACGGCAACGACGATAAGAATATCGAAAAACTACTGCACGCGCTGCGTGACGTGCCGCAGGGCGCGCGCACGGCGCGGTTCGTCTGTACGGCGTGCTGTGCGTTCCCGGACGGGACGCAGCTGCTCACGCGCGGCGAATGCAGCGGCTCGATCGCGTTCAAGCGTTCCGGAAACGGCGGGTTCGGCTACGATCCCGTGTTCGTGCCGGATGAGGCGGGCGGCCGCTCCATGGCGACGCTGACCGACGATGAGAAGGACGCGATCAGTCATCGGCGCCGCGCGCTGGAAAAGCTCGCGCGTGTATTACAGGAGAAAGGAATCTGCGATTCATGACAGGAAAAGAACGTGCAAAATACCGTGCCGCGGCCAACGGGCTCGAGCCGGTGTTCCAGATCGGCAAGGGCGGCGTCTCCGACGCACTGATTGCGCAGGTCGAGGCGGCGCTGGACGCGCGGGAGCTCATCAAGATCAAGGCGCTTCTCGAGACGATCCCGCAGCCGCCCAAGGAGATGGCGCAGCAGATCGCCGCGCGCACGCACGCGGACGTCATCCAGGTCATCGGCGGCGTGATCGTGCTGTACCGGGAGAATCCGGAGCTGCGCGAGGCGGAAAAAGAAAAGGAAAAACGCCGCAGAGAATTGGCGAAAAAGCAGAGAGAAAAGGCGAAAGTTGAGGCGAATCATAAGAAACGCGCAGCGGCTTCGTTGTATACCGGAAGGAAAAAATAAGAACGGCACCGCAATATATGCGGTGCTGTCTTAAACTTTTTCTTGACAAACAGGGCAATTGTGTTATAATATCAAATTGTATGAGTAGGGGGAGTTGTGACGTGCAGAATATGCAGGAACAAGCGGTTGCGACCAATCGCAAGGCCTACCACGACTACTTCGTACTTGAGGAGATCGAGGCCGGTATCGTCCTGTGCGGCACGGAGGTCAAGTCCGTCCGTCAGGGCAAGGTCAATCTCAAGGATGCATGGTGCAGCATCAAAGACGGGGAAATATTCGTCAACGGGATGCACATCAGTCCCTATGAACAGGGCAATATCTTTAACCGCGATCCTTTGCGGGTGCGAAAGCTGCTTTTGCACCGCAGGGAGATCCTGCGGTTATTCGGCATTACCCGTCAGCAGGGCCTGACGCTCATTCCCTTGTCGGTTTATTTCAATAAAGGCAAGGCAAAAGTCAAGGTCGGTCTTTGCAAGGGCAAGAAGCTTTACGACAAGCGCGACGTCCAGGCCGACAGAGACGCAAAGCGCAGCATCGAGCGCGCCATGAAGGAGCGGCGCTGACCGCTTCTTGGGACGCATGGCGCCTCGGTAGAAACTTGTGTTGAGTCCTTCATGGGGATGAAAGGATTTCGACGGGGGTTTTGAGGCGTGATCAGCGAGCAGCGGCGCGGAACCGCTATAAAAGCCGCAGTTTATTTCAAAATAAACGACAACAACACAGTTCTTAAAGCTGCTTAACTTTTAAGCAGCCGTCCTTACCGGGAGGACCGCGGCCCGGATAAGGGCGTCATTCAGCGGTGAACGTGTACGAAGGAGCGCCGCGGCCTTCGTCATGCACGAGCGGCTACCGACCGGAGAAGCGTGTCCGCGCGCGTCTTCGCGGGGGAATCCCAAATCACGGACTACGCTCGTAGAACGTTGCGAGGATGAGCTTTCGGACGCGGTTTCGATTACCGCCATCTCCACCACTTTTGCAACCAAACAGCTTATTGTTCAGAACACAAAGAAAGGATTGTGAAGCATGACCAAAACAGCAAGAAACGGAATTATAGCCGGTGCGGTCGTGGCTGTCGTAGCCGTTGCGGCTGCACCCTTCGCGATGAAGGCGCTTAAAAAACAGCCCGCCGACCCTGCGGAAGCAACCGTGAGCGTGACCGAGCAGGCAGACGTGTTCACCGTCCCTGCCGCGGAAGACACGACCGCGGACATCATCTCTGAGATCCTCGAGACGATGGAAAACCAGCAGCAGACGCAGGCTCCGGCGCCGGACGGCCAGACGACCGCCGCGCCGACTGCCGCACAGCCGAATACGACTGCCGCACAGCAGTCCACCACTGCCGCGCAGCAGACCCCGACTGCCGCACAGCAGCAGACCACGACGACCAAGGCATCGTTCTGGAACAGAACGACGACGACCAAGCCCGCCGCGCCCGCCACGACCAAGGCACCCGCCACGACCAAGGCACCCGCCAAGGCCACCACGACCAAAGCGCCTGCCAAGACCACCACGACCAAGGCGTCCGCGACGAAGCCCGCTTCGTCCGGCGACAACGGTCCGATCAGCTCCGTCAGCGGACAGGAAGCGATGGCTTCCGGCGGCGTGGTTTCCTACCTGTGGGATCCCAACGGTCAGTTCTATTATGTGGACGACAATCCGTGGCAGAGAAACTTCGGTTTCAACGCGATCTATGACTGGGCGGCCGCAACGATGGTCATGTACTACGATACGTGGCGTGCCTGCTTCGATTACGATGATCTGGAATGGATGATCCAGAGCTGGAAGGGCCAGTACGGCTTCCTGTTCATCGGCGGCGAGATCGGCGTTTACACGCGTGAACCCGGTGCCGCGGTGCTGACGTCCTCCCATTACAACTGTGCGGACGACAACCACCTGATCAACATGGAAATGTCCATCTACTACGATGCACACGACGGCAACGGCTATCAGAAGCTGTTCACCCGTGCGTACTATCCGCACTGGTGGTGCACCGGATTTGTCGACGGCCACCTTGCCGATTACAAGTTCAACGACCGTTCCTGCCTGATCATGACTGCGCGTCTGCACATGTATGACGACGCGATGACCGAGGCGTTCACCACCGCGCTTGCCGGCTGCGGCTTCCACCGCGTCGAATCCAGAGCGCAGGTCTCCACCGCAAGCTCCGATACGTTTACGGTTGTCGGTACCGACGTGTATTTCTCCTGGAAGAACATCGACCAGGGCCATGGCGG
>CADAGA010000032.1 GCA_902787275.1 Oscillospiraceae bacterium
TCAATACGGGCATTTGCCGCGGATCCTGCCGAAGGCCTTTCTGACGGCGTAATAAGACGGCTTTTCGTTTCCGTCCACGTCGACAAGACCCCACCGGGTCTCCGTCGGGCAGTCGCTCTGGCCGCACATGTAGCACCTTTCACTGTCGGAGTAGCAGTACACGATCAGTCCGCCGACAAAGGGGAGATCGTACATTCTGGGGATCAGGTCGCGGAAAAACCTCCCCTGCCCCTCGGGCGTGTGGGGATAGCCGGGGATCAGGGTGGTTTTGGGAAGCTCCTTGAAAAGATGGTTGACGTAATCGCTCTTGAAGATAAAGTCGCCCTGATGTGAAACATCCGGCGATACGTGGCGGATATGTTCCTTCATTCTGTCGTTGAGATTATCGACAAACGTTTCGATTTTGTCGTAGGCTTCTTTGATGCTCCCGACGCCGTACTGACGAAGGATGGCGCGCTTTTCCTCCTTGGTTTTCGGTGCGCCGCCGCTGATATATCCGAATTCCTGGATCACGACGGGCTTGCCCGTAAGATTCCAGAGATACCGCACGAGCGCCTCGAAGAAATACATAAACCCGCCGACGTTTGCAAAACAGCCGATGTAGATATCGATCCCGACGTAATCGCAGTACTTGTGGTACGGCTTGAGCATGAGGTGAAGATCGACCTGCGGACCGGCGCTGTTGTAGCCGACGAGGACGTCCTGCTTGACGCCGTACATCGCCTCGGCGTTTATGCCGATGAACCGCGCCGCCTCCTCCTGCGTCAGCGGCAGCGTAAAGTGCGGGATCCCCATCTCGTTCGTGATCTGCACCGCGTCGATAAAACCGCGAAGATCGTTGAGCAGGAAAACGGCGATCTCCCGAACGCCCTGCTCGTCCTCGCGCGGATCGATGCCCGCTTCGATATAATCGCACGGGTACGGCGTTACAGCCATCACCTTGAACCCTCTGTCCTTGTAGCCCCTGCAGCGATCCTTGAAATCCTCGTAGCTCTTTCGGACGGAGCCGTTTTTATCATACGGGAAAGGAATATCGATCCGGATCCATTCGATATTCCCGCGTTTGAGCTGGGCGTAATTCTCGTTTGGATGGCATACGCCGCAGATAAAGCCTCCCGCTTTTTTCCGGAACGCTTCCGTCTCCGCGCTGGACGCGGGCTCGAAATAAGAGCGCACGAGGCATTTCGGGAGGTATTTCAATCCGTATTTGATTTGATCGATCACGTATTTTTCCATGCGGTTTTCCTGCCTTCCGGTTGGTTATGAACGTCCTTTTTCCGGATCGTCTTATTGTGCGGCTTCGGCCGTCTGTTCCTCGTCGAGCATTTCCGCAAGCTCCTTGATCTCCTCGCTGAGATCGTTTTCTTTCGCTTTTGCAATCAGCGCACGGCGCTCGTTGAGCTCAATGTACATCTTTTCACGCTTCTCGCCGGTGAGATCATAGAAGAAGTACGGGATCGCCTTGATGACGTTCGGCAGCAGCGAAATACCGGCAAAGAGGAAGAATACCTTTTGATAAACCAGTTTGTTGCCCTGCGACCAGGTAACGCTCGTTATATTCGGATCGTAACCCGACCAGTTGAACACCTTGATCGTCAGCAGCGCATTGAGGGGCGCTGTGATCTTGGTGATCAGACCGGTCAGAATACCGAACGTTCCGTCCGGTCTTTCGCCCGTCATGTATTCCGTGTAGTCGTTGATCTCTCTTTCGAGTTCGCCTTCAAAAACGTTCGCCGGGCCGTTATTCAGACCGTCCAGTCCGTGGAACAGCGCGTAGATCCCGATGATCACCCATTTCTTGTCGACAAACATGACGCCGACGATCGACATCAGCAGCGCCGACACAAGATCCCACGCGCGCAGCCAGAGAACCGCATTTCTGTTATTATTTCGGAACAGCTTCTGGAATTTCGGGATAAACGCAACGCTCAATACTTCGACGATGTTGAACGGCGTATACGCGATCAGCGACGGGATCGAGCCGCCGAAGATCTCCTGCTGTGTCACAAAATCCCATCTGTATCCGCCGTCGCTCCACCAGCTTACGGCGAAATTGGCAAGGAAGTTCCTTCTGGCGTACTTGTTCTTGAGCACGTAGAACATCGTTTTCGTAATGGGCGCGGGCTTTGGCTGCAGCAGCACTCTTTCCTTGCAGCCGAGCGCCATGGCAATATTGCACACCGTGCCGAGAACAGCCGCGAAGCCCGCCAGAACAGAAAAAACGGTTGCCAGATCAATGGAAATATAGCCCTTGTTGGAAAGCTCGAATATGGGCGGGAAGATCGCGTAAATAATGTTCGCGCCGATATTGCCGAGGTACGTTTTCAAAAGACCGACCGTGATCCTGTCCTTCGGATTCGGCGACATCAGCGTGATGATGTTGTCGCGCGGGATGGTATAGATCGTGGAAAACGTCTCCTGAACAAACAGCATGGCAAAGAGGAATATGATCTTTTTCGGACTGTCGCCGGGCGTTTTTCCGAGGAAGAGCGCGCCGCTGTACAAAATCAGCGTGCTGAAGAAATACGGCATCGGAGAAAACAGAAGATAGGGTCTCGCTTTGCCCCAGCGGGAACGCGTCTTGTCGTACGCCATACCCATGAGCGGATTGTTCAGAACGTCATAAATACCGATGAGCATCTGGATAAAGGCGACATATTTCATGTCGAGCTTGAGTACGGTTACATAATAGACCGTCTTATAGGTCTCCAGTCCGTCCAAAAACTTACCCGCAAGTCCCCCGACCGCAGGAAGGATCATTTCACTGGGTCTGAGCACTCTGGTATGAAACATCCGTATGGCGATATCGCTGTACTTTCCTAACTTTTCTTCACCGATCGACGCAGCGGAATTCTGTTCCGCGCCGAATACTTTTTGTGACAGCGATCTGTTTTTGTTGTTCTCACTCATGCTTCCACCTCAACGTGACACGTTGCTTTGAAGTATCCGTCGTCCGATACGGCGTAAATGCCGACGGCGCCGCTGCGCTTCGCTGTGATCGTCCCGTTCGGATCGACGACCGCGATCTCTTCGTTTTCGGAATACCACGTAACGGTCTTTATCGTCGCCTTTCGCGGTTTGACCTGCGCCTCGAGCGTGTACGTATCGCCGACCGAGAGCTTCAGTTTCCTGCGCGACAGCTCGATCTCCTCCGCAGATACCTTGACGCTGACCGGACATTGTGCCGTATATTTCGTTCCTTTGAAGGTGTACTCGACGGTAATGTAGCATTTGCCCGTCGTGTGCTTTGCCGTGACGTATCCTTCGTGGTTTACGGTCGCGATCGACTCGTCGGAGCTCTTCCACGTAAGCTGCTCGTCCGTAAGATTTTCGCACGGCGACTCGGCTCTGAGCACGTCCGTCTGTCCGGGCGTCAGGACAAGCTCCTGCGTCGCGATCGAAACGCCCGGCCACGTAAAGTCGAACTTCGCCTGTTCGTTTACGGTGAACGCGACGTTCTGTGTGTTCAGCGCGGCATGCTTTCCGGTGAACGTGACGTCCGCCGAAAAATCACAATCCACGGAATACAGTGCGGAAACGATCTGATCGGTCAGCCTGTTGACGACGACGCATATCCCGACGTTCCTGTACGCGATCGAAAACCCGTTCCGGCACGTAAACCAGCCGTTCTCATGATCGCGGATGAGCGCGTCGATCTGCGTCTGCGTAAACGGATGGAAATTGCGCGCGAAGAACGACGCAGGAGGCGCCGGACAGACTGCATCCGATGCGTGCAGCGTGATGGAATAGTCGTCTCTGTATTTGCGGATAAAGCCCTCGCCCGTTCCGCACTCTTCGCAGACCTGCGGTTTTTCGTCTGTTTCCTTTTCGCAGACGGGACACTTCCAGTAGTCATACCGAAGCTCCGCGGACGTGATCTCTCCGGGGTCGATCTCGGGCACCCAGAGCTTTCCGGAAAGATCCTCGCCGAAATCGGAGGAGATATCGCCTCTGAGCGCGCCGAGTTTTTCCTCAATCCCGGCGCGGATATATTCTGCCGTTTTCTGCGCGTCGCCCGTGCGTATTGAATCGACGTCAACGCCGAATGTATCTGAAAAAGACGTTGCGGGTCTTTCCTCCTCCGCTTTTTTTACGGCTGTTATGACGTAGCTGATGATTTCTTCTTTTGTTTCAGGCAGCGGCGAAAGAGACTCCTTGACCACGTTCGGTTCCATCGTGCCCTCTAACTCCAGCACGCTTTTCAGTCCCCATGACAATCCGACCACGAAAAACAAAATGAGTATCGAGATCACGATCTTCGGAAGCTGCTTTTTGAAATCGATCTTTTTCACTTTTTCTGATTCCTTCCCGTGCATTTTTGCTTGTCACACCGTACTCTCTTTCCGGTCGGCGTCCTCGGAATTGTCAGGCTTTTTTTCGAGCTTTTCGCGCTGCTTGCGTATTTCTTCCTCGATCGCTCTCGTTTCGGACGTTTCGACGATCGGCTGAGGAAGGTCCTCGAGCCTGAGCTCCCCGCTCTTGATTTTTTTTGCGATCTCGGCACGTTCGAGATCGCCCTCGCCGTATTCTATGGCGACGCCTTTTACCGCGACAAGAAGATTCAGAACGAAAACGACGGCGAACGTCAGGAACGTGACGGCGGCGCCGAACGACATCGAGCCGTTCAGCACGGGATCCGATAGCGTGCCGGTGAAAGCGCAAAAGCGCAGCGCCGTGATCAGCACCGCCGCGGAATCCGCCATTCCGAGCGCGGACACGACGCACAGGAGCACAGACATCTTCCGGATGCTCAGAAAGCACAGGATCGTCAACACGAAAACGAGCAGTCCGAGCACGGCGGCGCCTACCTCGGCAAAGAGAACGTTCCGCAGCGCACGGAAAACCGTGCCGCCTGCAGGGTCGTCCGCCATGGAAAAAACGAAGGAAAGCGTCCCGTCCGAGAACGCGTTGTAGAGCCCGATCCCGTTCAGGGCGTACGTTCTGTCCGTAAACGGCAGGATCAGACGGAAATGAAGCACGGGTATGAGCACGGACAGAAGCGGCAAAAGCAAAACCGCAAGCCGCGCGACCGGCAACGCGCCGCCGATCAGCGCGCCCTTCAGACGCTTGATCTTTATGCTGACCTTCGCCGCGGAAAGCTCCGCCATCTTCGCTTCCCGATAGAAGGTCTCCTCAAAATGATAGAATCGCATGTTGACGCCGCAATGCGGACAATTCTGGCTCCAGTCGAACAGACCCAGCTTCTGCTGACATCTCGGGCAGACCGCCATAGATGAATCTCCTCTCTGCGTACTATAATCCCTATCTGTACCATTTTACACAATTTCTTTTCACATTACAAGGTTTTTTTATCTTAAATTTCCACGCGGCAGTTTCGTGCCGAAAGCGTCGTTCCGGTATTGAAAAAACGGGGCGCAGGTGATATACTCGGAAGCGGAAATGTTTTAAAAAAGGATCGGAGGACTGAACATGATAAACGTTGCAATGATCAGCGGATGGCACGTTCACGCGAAAGGGTACGCGCGGGAGATCAACGAAAATGAAAACGCCCGCGTCTGCGCCGTCTGGGATGAGGATGAAGCGCGCGGCAAGGCGTGGGCGGAGGAATTGGGATGCACGTTTTACAAGAGATTTGACGACGTGGTGAAGGATCCCGCGATCGACGCGGTAGCGGTCGTTTCGCCGACTAATCTGCACGCAAAGCTGCTGCTCAAGGCGGCGAAAGCCGGCAAGCACATCTTTACGGAAAAGGTGCTGACGCTGAAGAACGAGGACGCGGAAAAAGTCGCGAAGGCGGTCAGAGAAAACCATATCCGTTTTGTGATCTCCTTCCCGCACAAATGCAGCGACGCTTTGAACTACGTCAAACAGCTCGCGGACACGGGAAAGCTCGGAAGGATCACGTATGCGCGGCTTCGCAACTGCCATTCCGGCAGCATCGACAACTGGCTTCCGCCGCATTTTTACGACGCAAAGCAGTGCGGCGGCGGTGCGATGATGGATCTGGGCGCGCACCCGATGTATCTGTTGAACTGGTTTCTCGGGAAACCGCTCAACATCCAGTCGGTGTTTACAAGCATCACGGATAAACCCGTCGAGGACAATGCCGTCAGCGTCATCGAATTTGAAAACGGCGCGATCGGCGTGTCGGAGACCGGGTTCGTTTCGCGCTGCGACCGGTATGAATTTGACATCAGCGGCACGGAGGGCGCCGCGAGAGTCACGAACGATACGGTCGAATACTGCAATCTGGCCGATACGGACAGAAAATGGATCACGCCCGAGGTCCCGCAATACCATATCCCCTCTCCGGTGAATGCGTGGATCGACAGCATCGTCAACGGCGCGGATTTCGACAGCAGCTATTTCGGGATCGACGGCGCGGTAGAGCTGACGAAAATGATGACTGCCGCCTATACGTCGAGCACAGGCGGCGTCAAGGCGAACGTATAAACCGAGAACGTCGCTTTCCGTAAAAAACAAAGAAGGGGCTTTTTTCCGAGTTGCGGAAGAAAAGCCCCTTATCTTTTTTTGCGCGGAATGCGGCAGTCCCGTTCTGCGCGGTTCACCGGATCGGGAACGTGAAATCATACGCCGGCAGCCAGACTCTGCGGATAAAATTCCGTGCCCGCAGCAGCACCCTGTCGTCATAGACCTCCATCACGTACCCGTAGCCGCAGGACGGCAGGCCGTCATGGTTCCAGAACATGTAGCACGGCAGGTTGATCGAATAGAACGAATCGACCTTCTGGAACGTGGAATGCTTCGTAAATCTGCCGCTGAGTCCCATGTGCGAATGTCCGCTGATCAGCAGCACGTTTTTGTACTTACTCAACACGGCTCTGACCGCGTCGTTGCCCTCATGGATGCCGCCCTCGTCCGGCGGCAGATCCTTGCTGCTGCCGGCGGACGCGGTAAAGGGAAGTCCGTGGGTCTGCTGCAGTGCCTGATGGTTGATGACGAACGCGGGTTTTCCGTTTTCGGTCGCTTTTTTCAGCTCCCCGTCGAGCCACGCGATCTGTTCAGCGCCGATCTTTCCGTCGCAGGAGCTGTCCTCGCTGGCCATGCAGATAAACGAGTACCCCTTGACGACGCGCGTGAACCACGCCTTCTCCTGCGGCACGCCCGTCAGCTTTCCGATGAAATGCAGAAACAGCTCAACGGCGTAGCCGTAATCATCGTCGTCCTCGAGCGTCGTCGTCCACGTGTCGTGATTGCCGAGCGCGAGAACGATCTCGTTTGCCGGCTTGTGTCCGTTCGTTTTTTTGACGACCGTCGCCCACTCCGACAGTTCGCCGTGGTCGGTCAGGTCGTCCGCGGACGCCAGAACGTCGATCGGATGCGCCGCGTGCTCCAGATCGTACAGGCCGTCGAACAGTCGGCGGTTCCTGTACGGCTCGTCGCGCATATGCACGTCTGCGACGAGCACGCCGAACAGACGCACATCGGCCGGACGCTTCGGCCGGATCGCGCTGTCAAAGTCCTTCAAAACGGGATACGTCAGGATCGAGGCAGCCTTCGCCAGCGGCTCCGCTTTCTGACGGAATGTAAAGTACGGATTGTTCATGGTCATCCCTCCGAAACGTACGCGCAGAACGCATCAAAAAGACGCGTCGTCCTGGTTCCGCCGTTGTCCGGCGAACAGCCGTGCCACGCGAACGCGGCGTTGTTTTTGAAGATCACGCCCTGTCCCATCGCGCCCGTCTTGTAATACGAACCGGTGGTGCCGTGCTCGTCGAGCGCGTAATGGTTCTCGACGGCAAGACGCGTCCACTTTTCCGAAAGGATGCGCTTTCCGTCGTAAACGCCGCCGTTGGCGTAAACGTAGGGCAGCTTTGCCATATCGTCGGCGCGCGAAAAGAATCCGCCGCCGCCGATCATGTAGCCTTCGGGGCATACCGCAGTCGCCCACTGCCTGAAGCCGAGCGGTTTCAGAAGGTTTTCAAACATAAAATCCTGGCATTTCTGCCCGGATGCGCTTGAAATGATGCGCGATAACAGATAATACGCCGCGTCGGAATAGCGGTAATGCTCGTCCGGTTTATACGGCAGCTCCAGCGAAAAAACGTAGCCTAAAAAATCCTCGCCGATCTTCTCGATATCGTTGTCCTCGTCCACGCCGTAGGGAACGAAGTCGATCCCCATGCGGTGGCGCATGGCGTCGTGGACCGTCACGCGATTCCAGCCTGGATCCATCGCGGCAGGCAGCTCGTTCTTCGTGAAAAACGACGTCACGGGAGCGTGCACGTCGAGCAAGCCCCTGTCGCTGAGGATGCCGACGCAGCTGTCGATAAAGAGCTTCGTCGTGGAATGGCCGTTGTTCGCATTGTTGCAGTTTTTGTAATGCCAGAAATAGATCGTGTCATTTTGGATCAGCGCCGCGTCGTACATCGGATCGATCGCGCACTCACGCATGACCGCGTCATAGAGAAAAGGGATCTCTTCCAGTTTTCTTTCTGTCAGCATTTTATCACCTCTTACCGTTTTTCGCCGGGGTAATCCGCAACGTGATCCGACGCGCGCACCATGTACGTTTTCACGTGCCACGGGTCGGCCTCGTCGATCTCGACCACTCTGCCGCCGCGCAGATCGTCGTCGCAGTAGTTGTCGTAGCTCAGTCCCGCGTCATACGCCAGCGTCACGCCGAGGTATTCCGCCTGCCAGTCGTTGATATGGTCGTGACCGCTGATCACCGTTTTCACGTCTCCGCGCTCGACGAGCGCGCCGAACAGTCCGGAGTTGTAATTGCCCGTGCCGACCGATTCGCGCATGTTGCCGCGATACCGCGTCTGCGCGGGATTTTTATAGGGGATCGTGTATTCCGGCATGGGCTGGTGCATGACCATGAGTCCCGGCACCTTCGCGCCCTGTTCCCGCTCCAGTTCGGTCGACCGGTTCCAGTACCAGAGCACCTGACTGAAATGCGGCATATCGTATCCCGGCGCATGCACGCCGCCCGACAGCGGCTCCGGAAGCCTGTAAAACCACGGGTCGTCATGCAGCCCGTGTTTCTTCACAAAGTCCATAAACCCGCCGTGGCTGTCCAGCGCCCAGACGGCATAGACGATCTTTTGGCCCGCGCTGTCAAAAACGGGCAGCATATAGTTTCCCGTACCGTCGACGTCGTCCGGACCGGCTTCGGAAAGGCAGTGCGGGAATTCCTCGTAGATCTTTTCCTGATCCTCGTTCCCGAAGCCTCTTTCGCAGTCGTGATTGCCGAAAACGTGCGCCCACGGGATGCCGCGCGCCTCAACGGGGTCTGTCTGTGCGTGCAGCGCTTCCCGCAGCGTATCGGCGTTTTCCGCGGCGCTTTGCCAGACCTGGTCGCCGAGATACAGCACGAGATCGGGCTTTATCGCCGCGACGAGCGCGTCGACGTCGCGCGTGATCCGCCTGTCGCCGCCGGCGACCACGTGGGTGTCGGACAGCGTAAAGATCCGGAATTTTCCGTCTTTAAACCGGAGCTGAATCTCTTTTTTCATACCGTCACCTCATCCGTTTTTCCAAAGATCCGCGTCATAAAAGTACAGCGGTTTCCCCTCGCGGCAGGGGTCCATGCCGACGAATTTGTATCCGAACGCCGCGTCGCAGTTGCCCAGAAGGCGCATTTCGTCGAGCTCGGCGCTTCCCGCGGCCGTCTCGGCGCTTTCGATGCCGACGTGGTAGTTCGCATCCTTCGGGGCGGTAAAGCGGAGCGTTTTGTTCTCCCATTCCGTATTGTCAAAATCCAGAGACGCGGCAAGCTCTCCGCTGTCGAGTCCGCGGACGAAGAGACGGCATCTGACGCCGCTCGTGCGCACCCGCAACCAGAGCGCGCACGGTTCGCCGGCGCGGATGAACACGCCCTGGTACAGCGAAGCATCGCCCTCGTCGAGATGGGATATATAGCCGCATGCGCCGTTTTCCGTGTCGACGTTCCGGCGAACGTCGACGGAGTTTTCATTCTTGTTTTTGGCGAACACCCAGAATACTCTGCCGTCGCCGAAAGCGCCGTTGTGGATCTCGCGGCTCGAATGAAAATGGTTCACGTCGCTGATCTGCGTTTCAAAGAAGTTCGGCTCGATGGCGTCGATGCGGTTGTTTTCAAACCGGACGTGCGTCACGGGCGGACAGCCTGTTTTGGTCGTGTAGGGATTGTAAAGCCAGTTGCCCATGGTCTGGAAATGGTTGTCGTGCACATAGACGTTCCGGACCTCGATCTTCTCCTGGTCGGGGCAGTCGATCCCCCAGAGGATCATGCCGAACGCCTTGCAGTGGTCGGACTTGAGATCGTTGTGGTCGATCTCGATATTTTCCGAGGCCTGCGGCTCGTCGGAGCTCCACCAGCCGCCGCCCCGCGGATCGCGGTAGGACGAAAAAATATAGACCGAGTCATCGCCCGTGAACATGCGGCAGCCGTGCACGCGCATATTGCGGCAGTTCATCATGCAGACGCCGTCGCCGTTGCCGTGGCTCCAGTTGTGGATCACGACGTCTTTGATCAATCCGTTTTCGCACGTAAAGGGCATCATGGCGTAGGAATGGTAGTCGGTGATTTCGACGCCGGAAACCTCGAAACCGCGCACGCGGTAAAACCCGATCGGGCAGATCTTGAGGATCTTTTCCGGTTCGGAATCGTCCATCATGCGGATGGTACCGCGTCCCGTGATCCGGACGTCGTGCACGCCTTCTCCCGCGAAAAGCAGCGGATAGTTGTAGTACCAGAGATGGCTCCATTTGACGTCAGGATACTTGTTGTGCCCGTAGCCGGGGCGGTACGGGACGAGCCGGTCCCCCTCGGGCCTTACGTAGCCGTCGGGGTCCGGGTTCTGCAAAAGCTCGGCGCCGTCGCCGAAGTGAAGCGTGACGCCGCTGCGCAGGAAAAGACCGCCGGAAAGATATTTTCCGCCTGCGGGAAGCTCGACCACGCCGCCGCCTGCCGCGGCAGCCTTGTCGATCGCGCGCTGGATCGCCGGGCGGTCGTCGGTTTTGCCGTCGCCGGCAGCGCCCTCGTCGGTGACGACGACTTTGAACCGTCTGTGCAGCGTCCGCATCGGCGTGCCGTCATCGTTCAGAAGCTCCAGACTGTCCAGTCCCAGCGCGTCCACGACGTCCTGCCAGCGGTTCATCATGTCGAACCGGTTTTCGTCGATATAGTTGACAGGCAGAAAGCCCGCCTTGATGTAAGTCGCCAGCGCCGGAAGCCGCGCGTCGCCCGTCAGAAGAAAGACCTTCTCCTTTCCCATTCCGATGAGCTTCGCGAGGCAGCAGTCCGCAATAAACCGTCCGAGGCCGCGTCCGCGGTACTCGTGCCGCACCGCGACCATGTGGATATATCCCATGCCCGTCGACCACATATCCGGCACGACCGTGAACGTCGCGATCTTTTTTCCGTCGGCGTCGTCAACGATAAAGTACGTGTCCCGATAAGGGTCGGGACCGTCGAGCTCCAGAAGCTCGCAGCGGAATTTTTCCGCCCCGCATTCGGGCGCAATCAGCCCGTCGCGGCAGATATACAGCCAGTCGTCGATCTCACTTTCATCCCGGAACCGGACGACCGAAAAGCCGTCCGGAACGGACAGTCCCCTCGTCCGCGGGGCGAAATTGTACATTTTGAGACAGCTCATGTTTGCGCTTCTTTCTTTCGGTGTGTTCTGCGGGTTCATTTTATCATAGAACCGATAAAAATTCAATCCGCAATTAAACGGCATGTTGATAAAACCGGAAGAATATGCTATGATCGTTTCAGCGGCAACGCAATTCGCAGGGAGGGAAAACCATGGCATTCATCAGAGACCGAAGCGAAGAGCTGACGAGCTTCCAGCAGTCGGCGCCTTATTCCGGAAAAGACGATATCAACACCGACGTCGTGATGGTTTACGGCGTCAACGACTCAACGTGCGAGCGGATCGCCGAGTACAAAAAACACGGCTACGTGATCCATCTCATGACCGGCATCGCATGGGGCGGATACGTGGATTATCTCTACGGCAAATGGGACGGGAAAGACCACTGGGACGAAGCGCAGACGGACAGATACGGAAACCGCATCCTCCACGGAACGGATACGCCGTACATGGTGCCGACGATCGCCTTCGCCGACTACATCACCGAGAAGCTGAAGGCGGCCGTCGACGCCGGCGCCGAGGCGATCCACGTCGAGGAACCGGAATTCTGGGACAGAGGCGGCTATTCCGAGGCGTTCAAACACGAGAGCGAGGATGCGCGGTACCGCGCGGCAAAGCTCAAGTCCTACCTCTACCGGCGGACGATCGACCGGGTCAGCTCCGCGCTGAAGGAATACGCGCTGACCAGATACGGACGCGCACTGCGCTTCTACGTGCCGACGCACAGCCTGGTGAACTACACGCAGTGGAAGATCGTCAGTCCCGAAGGCATGCTGGCGGAATGTCCGTCCGTCGACGGCTATATCGCGCAGATCTGGACGGGCACGTCGCGCGAGCCGACCCCGCTGAACGGCGTCATCAAAGAGCGCACGTTCGAGACGGCGTATCTCGAATACGGCATCATGCAGGAGCTGATCAAGGGGACCGGAAGAAAAATGTGGTTCCTGCACGATCCGATCGAGGACAACGATATCTTTACGTGGGAAAACTACAAGTACAATTATCTGAAAACGGTCGTTGCGTCGCTTCTGCATCCGAAGGTCAACACCTACGAGGTGTGTCCCTGGCCGCACAGAGTGTTCTACCGCAAATATCCCTCTGCGTCGCCCGACGCAACGCTGATCCCCGCCGATTATGCGACGCTGCTGTGCTCCGTTTTCCAGACGCTCGGCGATATGCCGCTTGCGGAATCGGACAGCAAAATCCGCACGGGCGTGCTTTTGAGCGATACCGCGCTGTTCCAGCGGGACTATTCCGACAGCGTCATCGCACCGCCCGGATCTCCCTCGGCGTACGCGACGGTCATTTCCGACTCGGATACACTCAAAAACGATTTCAAAGAAAAGCTCTTCAAGGGCGAGGGGGACGAACGCCTGCTTCGGGAGTATATCCGCAGCAGCACGTTCCCGTCTTTTTACGGTCTGTGCATGCCGCTGCTGAAATACGGCATGCCGGTCAGACCCGTTTCCCTGGACAATATCCGACGCTATAACGGATACCTCGACGACTATGACGTTCTGCTTCTGAGCTATGAATTCATGAAGCCGGAATATCCCGACATCAACAACGCGCTCGCGTCCTGGGTCAGGAGCGGCGGGAAGCTGATCTACGTCGGCGACGGAAGCGATCCGTACCATAAGATCCGCAGCTGGTGGAACGCCTCAACGGTCAAGTATCCTTCGCCGGCGGAGCATCTTTTTGAAATGCTCGGCATAACCGAACCAAGGGACAAAGAGATATACTGCGTCGGAAACGGGTTTGCGGCTTTTTGGCGTGTCAATCCCGCCAAAATCACGTATTCCAAGGAAGCTGCCGACGAGATGCGCGCGCTGTTCCGGCGCGTGATCGGGAAAGACGGCGGCGTTTGGAACTGCCGGAACACGATTTCCCTCAGGCGCGGCCCGTACATTCCCGCCGCAGTGCTGGACGAAAGCGTGTCCGGCGAGCCGCTTGTTCTTTCCGGTCTTTTCGCCGATATGTTCGATACCCGGTACAGGATCATCACCGAAAAAAGCATCGCACCGGACGAGAACGCGCTGCTCTTCGATCTCGGCGCGATCGAAGGGGAAACGCTGCGCGTGATCGGCACGTCGGCAAGAGTCCTGTCGCTGAGCGCGTCGGAGAAAAGCGTTTCCCTGACCGTGAAGGGCACGCAGGACGTCCGGACGTATACCCGCCTGCGCGTTCCCTTTGCCGTCCGTGCAGCCGAAGGAAAACGCAAAGACGGAACGGCCGTCAACATCGGCGTCGAATACGATCCGCAGAGCCGCACCGTGCTGCTGAGCTACGACGGCGTCGCGGAAGAGCTGGAAATCACGCTGCGTCCGTAAGAGCGCGTTAAAAAACGAATACCGAAACGAACAGCCGCCATCGGATCGCTCCTTTGGCGGCTGACTGCTTTTGTTGTTCAACCGTTTTCCTGTAAAAACGTTCTCTTGATGACGTTGTCCTGCAGATCCGCGTCGAGGTTCACGAAGTATTCGCTGTAGCCGCCGACGCGCACGATCAGACTGCGGTGGTTTTCGGGATGCACTTTTGCATCGAGAAGGTCTTCCGGAGAAACGACCGTGACGGTATATTGCTGACCGCCGTTTGCAAAATAGGCCTTCGCGAGCGCGATAAAAGCGGCCTTTCCTTTTTCGCTGCAGAACAGTTTCGCCTCAAACTTGTTCTGAAAAACGAAGCCGCTGCAAGCGTCGTTCTGGTTATACCGGAGAACGGATTTGATCAGCGCCGTCGGACCGTTCGTATCACGCCCCGGCGTTGCGGCGATGCTGTCCGCAAGCAGCGGTTCTCCCTTTCGCTTCCCGTTCGGAAGCGCCGCGGTTCGGCGTCCGTAACCGGCCACGCGGTTATACGGACTGCACCCGCCCGTGAACACGCCGCCCCGGTACGTGTTGTGGCGCTTGAGCACCGTAAAAAACCGGTTGAGCGCGCGCGCGGTTATCCGATCGACTTCTTCCAGATCATTGCCGAATTTTTCACAGCCGCTGAAGTCGCGCCAAAGCTCCTCAAAGCCCGCAAAGTCTGCATCCAGCGCGGCGAGCAGCTCAGACATGGTATGTTTCTTTTCGTCGAAAACGAGTTTTTTGACTGCGTACAGACTGTCTCCGGCGTCGGCGATCCCCTCGGCCAGGATCTGCCCGTGGTTGTACAGCGGACCGCCGTTGCGGTAGTCGCGGCCTTTTTCCAGACAGCCTTCGATCAGGCAGGAACGCAAAGGATGCGGTTCATATACGCCGCGAAAATGCTGCCATGCATTTGCGCTGCTGCACGCATTGTAGGTGACGAATTCCAGTTGATCGAGGAAGGCGCGTTCCAGTCTTTCATACGTCGTAAAGCTGAGCGGATCGCCCGTTTCCGCGGAAACCTGCTCGCCGCTCATTGCGTCCCTGCCGTTGTGCAGCGCGTACTCCAGGCACTTTGTGAAAACGACTTCGCCGTCCTCCAGCCCCATATGACTCTTGCCGAAAATATCGATCTGGTTGCAGCCGTTCATACAGTATCTGTGACTGTCATCGGGCGGGATACCGATCTTTTCGAGCGCGGCGCAAACGACGTCGTCGTTGTACAGCGCGGGAAGACCCGTTCCGACAGCGAGCGTGTCGGCGATAGCGTCCCACAGTTTTTGCGGCGTATTCCCGTGCACGCGGCAGGTCAGGTTCGGCGTGTTATAACCTTTCTTGCGTACCATGGCAAGAATGGCATAAGACAGTTCGTTCGTCTCATCGGTTCCGTTTGCATCGCTCCCGGAGATGCAGAGATTCCACGAACGGTGGTCGCGGAAATACTCCCACAATCTGTCGAGCAGATCGACGATTTCTTCCTTGTTCTCCGTCGCTGCGTACGCGGGATACATATACTGGTCAAACCGGCCGGGCGAATCGTTTCCGTCCATGGAAAAAATGAGCATAAATGAACACATCGCCGACGTAAAGTCGAACGCCGGTTTCCGCGGCACGGTTTCAAACGCCTTTGCCATCCGCAGCAAAAGCGCTCTGTCATCCGCGTCCGCGCATTTTTCGGCGCTGTCCGAAGCCAGCACACGAAATCTTTCACCGAGAATATCTATGGCGTCCAGAGCATAGGAACACGCGCGGTAGAACCACGCCTCGTCCGGGTGCCTGTCACGGTTTTCCGCAAGGATCGCGCGAATACGATCCGTACCGAAACAAACGATTCTTCCGTAATCCGGGTTTGCGTGTCCGCCCCAGCCTCCGCCCCATTCGGCGCCCGCACGTTCAAGCGCTTCCGAAGTCTCGGCATACAGTCGTTTGGCCTTGCTTCGGAATCGTTTAATCTCCTGAATATATCGGCGCAGCATCCCCTCGAGCTCGGGAAACTCCGCGGCGATCTTTGCGATATTCTCCGTGTTGAACCAAAGCCCTTCGGAACGGGAATAACCGGAGCTGCCGCGCTTTGTTTCCAATGCGACCTCCGGAAGCATCTGACGCGAAAAGCCAATCTCCAGATTCCGCGCGGCATGCAGCAGCGCAAGACCGACTCTCTCGCCGTGTTCAAGCGTCTCATCTGAAAAATATCCGTCCAGAAAAGGATCGATCTGAGCGAGCTTCGTCATAGAACAACCTCGTTTAAAAATGATCAGGATACGCGCACGTCCGCGCCGTGCGCAGCAAACAAAGAAAGCCAGCGTGAG
>CADAGA010000033.1 GCA_902787275.1 Oscillospiraceae bacterium
AACGTGTAGCCCGTTTTCGTGACGTTCGTCGGCAGCTTTACGCTCGTTTCTATATCGTACCCTGTCGTGTACGTCGACGCCGCGTCGTTGATCGTGCCGTCTACCGTCTCATATGTGATCGTGTAGGGCGTCTTCGACCAGGACGCCGTCAATGTAGTCGTCTGGTTCTTTGTCGGACCGAAGGTAAATTTCTTGGTCGAGCTGTTCCAACCGGCTGTGTAGTCGCCGCTCGCTGTCCAGCCGCCGAACGTCCAGCCGGTGCGTGTCGGATCGGCAACATCTTTCGTTGTGTTGTAATTCTGTGTAAAGGTCTGCGAGCTCGTGTTGCCGCCCCATGAACCGCCGTTCGGATTGACGGTCAGCTTCGACGTGTTGATCTGCCACACCGCGTACAGCGTTGCGTCAGCGTTGGAGCTGTAGGTGCCGCCGGAGGCATACGTTGCTGTCGTCGCGCTGTTGCTCGTGCTCCAGCCGAGGAACGTATAGCCCGTGCGGGTGGGCTCGCTGGGGCTGAGTGTAAGATCATGGTCGTAGTACTTCGCCTGCGCGGACGGCACTGTGCCGCCGGTATTGCTGTTGCCTTTGTAGGTAACGGTATAAACCTTCTCGATGCGGAACGGAACCGTACCGATACCGTCTTGTTCGCTGCCGCCGGCATGGCACGCCTTCACACCGAACAGATACGTCGTACCTGCGGTCAACGTCTCCTCATAAAGGAAGTTTCTGCCCTTGCCGCTGCCGCCGTTATCCGAAGGTTTGTCGTTGTCAAAAGCTTTCAATACGGCATGACTTTTAAGTCCATCATCATTAGTGCCCGAATACGTCCCGCTGTTTTTGTATGTAGCGGGATCGTAGATGACCAAATACGGGTCGCAGGGCGTGGTCTGCGCCGTAGTGCCGGTCGAGTAGATCACATACTTTCTCGTCTCCGAAGGAGTAAACTTGTAGTAGACGATCTGACCGTTTTGTTCGATCGACGCCGAATAAGCGGAGTTCGCGGACATTGCGGTCGCGCTGTTCAGGTTCGTCGCGCTGCCGGCGCTGTCCGGGAACCACCGCACCCAGTACGTTGTATCGGAGTTGGGCACCGTTGTCGGGTTGCTTCCTGCAGCCGGTGCGCGGTCGCCGTTCGTACCCCAGGACAAAAGCGTGTGATTCGAGCGGGTGAAGCCGACCTGATCCATATGCAGGGAGTACCCGGCAGGCAGAGTCTCCGTGAATGCAGTTCCTCCGCCGCCGGCAGGCTGGAATGTGATGTTTACGGCTTTATACACACCTATTGGATAGTTGGTAGCGCTCGTACGATTCATGCCATCCACAACATATGTCGTGCCTGCCGTCAGGTTCATTTTGATCCAGGACGAATAGTTGTGCATGTTGCTCGTTGACCCTGAAAGCAGTTTCCGGACCCTTTCGTGACTTGACACTACGCCGGACATATCGTCATTGGATGTCGCCGTTCCGAGCGTATAGTAGTTTGTCAACGGACGAACTCTAAGGTACGGGTCCGGTGAGGAGCTGGCGGAAGTACCGAAAAAGATGTAGTCGCCGGTTGTTGACGGCGTAAAGCTATAGTATTTGTTCACATCTATCGTTACCGCGTTCGCCAAAGTCAGCGCATTCAGCGGGTTCACGGTCACCGCAAGGCCCGTTTCTGACGCTTTCGTGCCGTAGGTGTTGTGTTTGAGCGTGGGCTTGAGCGTCGTGGAATACGGAGTTCCGCTGGACATGCCGAACGTGGCAACACCGCTGCTGTTGATCGTCGTTGCGGAGTTGCTGCTGGACCACGCCGAAATGCTGTCAAAGCCCCAGTTGACGCTATACTGATCCTTAACGGCAGAGACCGTGTAGGTCGAGGTGGTGCTGCCGTTGGTATAGACCGTCGTCTTGCCGTCTACGGTCGCCGAAGGTTTCGGGTAGTTGCCGGAATCAACAGACCATGTTCTGCTGCCGGAATTTGTACCCGAATTGTTAGAATACGCGGTACCGCCGGCAACCGTAACCCAATCGCTGCCGTTATAAACCTGAAGGGAAATATCCGCGTCCAGTTTTCTTTTCGTCCAACCGCCGCCAAAGCTATAATAATAATAAATCTTTGTCGGGAACTGGGAAGTCGTCTGATTGCCCTTGCCGAAGGTATTGTCGCGGGTACCCTTGAAGTCGATCTTCCAGTTGTTGACCGTGAGAAGCGCAGTTTCACTGCTGCCCCGACCGTTGTCCGACTTTCCGTAAACGATCATCTGCTCACTGTTCCAACCGCCGGTATCGTTTCGGCTGTTAACGTAGACACGCCACGTGTAGCTGCCGGCTGACTGATTCGTTATAGCAGCCTCCGCCGTCGGGAAAAATACCGTCGGGTCGAAGATAAAGAACGTCGTTGCCACCAGCATGACCACCAGCAGCACGCTCATTGTTCTTTTCAGAATGTTTTTCATCATTTGAAAACCCTCCTTTTCAAACGGTGTGTCCGCGCGGGACACTCTATACCCATCGATCCACAGACCGTTTCTTTGAAAGCATGCTGCCGCCCTGTTCGGAAATGGAATGTTCTGACCACACCCATTTTAAGAGACAATAGACGAGCATACATACTCTTTTACTATTTTAATGTATCACATTCGTCAAGTGTTGTCAAGCATGGGACATCCATCATTATGTACAAAAAATTTCGGAACACTTCGGAATAAATGTGCGTTATGCATCACGAATTGTTCTGATTTGGAACAATTCTACAATATATAGTATATGCAAGCCAACAAGAGGCCTCCCATATTTTTTTCCGCATGCGCGCTTTCCGACAAAATACGCACAAAAAAACTTTTCAAAGAATAAATCTGTGAGGCGACAAAAGCAGGTTTTATAAAGGCGGATAAAGCTTTCGGCGGGCGGCAGGTTGCCCGCCCCTACTTGGCTTCTTCATTTTTATCGTTCTGCACGGAAAACCGTGAAGATCCATAAAAAAACAGGGAACAGTGAAGGTATCCTTCGCTGTTCCCTGTCTGGTTCTGTCCGTTTATTTCTGGCGGTACGTTTTCAGGAACGTTTCCAGCTTGTTCATCGAGCTGGTCAGCGTGTCGACGTCCGGCAGATACACGACGCGGAAGTGGTTGGGTTCCGGCCAGTTGAAGCCGCTGCCCGCGATCATCAGCACGTGCTGCTCGTGCAGGAAGTCGAGCACGAACTGCGTATCGTTGGTGATGTTGAACTTTTCGGTGTCGATCTTCGGGAAGATGTAGAACGCGCCCTCGGGACGCACGGCCGAAACGCCGTCGATGCGGTTGAGCGCATTGACCACGACTTCGCGCTGTTCATACAGTCTGCCGCCCGGCTGCAGGAGCGTGTCCACCTCGTGCGCCATCCGCAGCGCCGCGGGAATCAGCAGCTGCGCCGGCACGTTCGCGCACAGACGCATGGACGAGAGCATGTTCAGACCGTCGATGTAGCCCTTCGCGTAGCTCTTGTCGCCGCTGAGGCACATCCAGCCGACGCGGAAGCCGGCGATGCGGTGCGATTTGGACAGGCCGTTGAACGTCACGCAGAACAGGTCGGGGCAGATCGACGCGAGCGAGATGTGCGTCTTGCCGTCGTAGACCAGACGGTCGTAGATCTCGTCCGCAAACAGGATCAGTCCGTGACGGCGCGCGACGTCCGCGATGCCCTCGAGCACTTCCTTCGGATACAGGACGCCGGTCGGGTTGTTGGGATTGATGATGACAAGACCCTTCGTGCGGTCGGTGATCTTGCTCTCGATGTCGTTGAGGTCGGGATACCAGTGGTTGTCCTCGTCGCAGCGGTAATGCTTCACGACGCCGCCGGCCAGCGTGGCGCTCGCCGTCCACAGCGGATAGTCCGGCGCGGGGATGAGGATCTCGTCGCCCTTGTCCAGAAGTCCCGTCATCGCCATGGAGATCAGCTCCGAAGCGCCGTTACCGGTGTAAACGTCGTCGACGGTCACGTTCGGAATGCCCTTGAGCTTGCAGTAATCCACGATCGCTTCACGCGAGGCAAGCACGCCCTTGGACTCCGAATAGCCCTCGCCCTTCTGCAGCACGCGCTGCATCTCCTCGACGAGCTCCTCCGGCGCGTGGAAACCGAACGGCGCGGGGTTGCCGATGTTCAGCTTCAGGACGTTGATGCCCTGCGCGGTCATGCGCGCGGCTTCCGCGACGACGGGTCCGCGCACCTCGTACGTGACGTGATCGAGCTTTGCGGCTTTATTGAACTGTTTCAAAAGAATCTCCTCCTATCAGACTGGATGCAAGGGAAGTATAGCACATCTTTCCGGATTATTCAATACCTTCATACGGCGTACAGGACGTGCAGATTGCGTATGGACGCGTCTTCGATGCGGTCGTTGACGGAATAGGCGTGCTTTTCGAGGTCGGTGCAGATCGCCTCGGTCAGCGCGCGTTCCTGCAGCGCGCCGATCACCGCCGAGGCGGTATCCTCGATCAGCTCCTGCTTGACGGCGTCCATCGGCTCGTCATTGTCGGTCGTCAGCAGGCACTCCATCGTGTCCGCGAGCTGCGACAGCTCCGGCAGGCTCCGCATCGCGCGGAAGCTCCATTTATAGAACGGCTCGTACCGTTCGTTCAGCAGAAACACGACCGACATCGCGCTCTGCACGAACGCGTTCACGGCAAGCTGCGCCGCGCCCTTTTCGCCGTGCGCGAGACAGCGCGCGTAGTTGTACTGTCCGGACTGCGCCATCAGCAGCAGATGCCCCGCGAGCTTCTTGAGCCGCACGTCGCGCGGCATTGCCGACAGCCGGGCGCGGATCGCAGTCACTTCGCCGTACGGGTCGGAAAAGATCGCGCCGTTGACCGCTTCGGCGAGCGCGTATTCCGGCGTGCGGAACCACTGCTCGGTCGCGAGATTTCCGTCCGGCGTCCCTGCTTTTTCCGTGAAGAATTCCGCCGTACGCAGCACGCCGTGCCGGCTGCCGCCCACGGGCTGCACGAGACTGCGCCGCAGTCCCCCGAATTCCTTCGGCAGCTTCGCATAGGCGCGCTCGAGCTGAAACGCGCCGCGCCGGTCCACGACGGATTCGTCCGGCAGGAACAGGCAGAATCCCGGCTCGAAATCGTGGTCGCGCGAAACGTCGTCGTCAAAGCCGAAGCACTCCGAGCCGCTGCCGCACAGTCCGACTGCGATCTTGTCCAGAAGATGCGGGAACTGCTCGCGCAGCATCGGTTCGCCGTATTCCGCGTAGAACGCGCGCGCGAGTTCAAGTCCGTTCATAGATGCTCCGTGCCCTTTCCTGCAATTCTTCGCCGTAAGCCGTCCAGCCGTAAAAGAGAAACGTCGGCGCGCATTTTTCACAGACGAACGCGTAATAGCCGTTTCGTTCGAGCGTTTCGTCCTCCAAAAGTCCCAGCGCCGTTTCGAGATACTCGTTGATTTGGCCGTCCGCCTCGCTGCCGAACTGCGCATACGCAGCGTCCGCCATGTTGAGATAGGTGATCGCCTGTTCGAGCGCACCGTTCGGCGCACCGGCCATCACGCCGAGCGCCCGGCGGAACAGGTCGTCCGCTTCGCCGTATCGGCCGAGCGTCGTGAGCGTCAGCGCCATGTTGTTGTAAAGACCGCCCATGCGCGGATCGTCCGCGGGCAGATTCTTTTCATAGACGGCGCGCGCATGCTCGAACAGCGGAAGCGACCGTTCGGCCTCGTCGAACGCGCACAAAACCGTCGCGGCATTCAGAAATGCCGTCGCACCGCCGGTCTGTTCTTCGATGCCCAGCTCCCGCGCGAGCGCGAGCGCGCTTTCCATAGAAGCAAACGCCTTGTCCTTCTGTGCCGTTTTGCGATACAGACCCATCAGCTCGTTGCGAATCTGAAACTGTCCCCGCAGATCGCCGCCCAGACGCGCTTCCTCGAGCCAATAGAGCATGTGGCGCTCCGCGCCGGCAGGATCGTCCCGGGACGTGTATTCGTCGAATTTTGCGAGCACGCGCTGCAGCGGAATGTGTTTTGCCTTCGGCTTTGCGCCGTGCGGCTCGTCACATAAAAGACAGCGCGGTTCGGCATAATCCTCCGCGCGCAGCCAATCGTTATTCTGCATCCTGTTTGCACCTCTTGACCCAATTCGGGTTGATCGGCGCTTTGCCGAGTCCGCGGCGCATATCCGCGAAAAATCCCCGCAAAACCGCCGCGCATTCCTCTTCCATGAAACCGCCTTCGATCTGCGGCTTGTGGTTATACGGCAGGTCGAACATCCGCTGAACGGAAAAAAGCGACCCCGCCTTCGGATCGCTTGCGCCAAACACGACGCGCTGCAGACGCGCGTTGAGGATCGCGCCCGCGCACATCGGACACGGTTCGAGCGTCACGTACAGCGTGCAGTCCCACAGTCGCCAGCCGCCGAGCGTTTTGCACGCTTCGTCGATCGCCTCGATCTCGGCGTGCGACAGCGCGTTTTTGCTGCCCTCTCTGCGGTTGCGGCCGCGCCCGACGATCGTGTCGCCGCGCACGACTACGGCACCGACCGGCACCTCGCCGTCTGCGGCCGCCTCGCGCGCGAGCACGAGCGCTTGCTCCATAAACCGTGCATCCATTTTAAAAGCCCTCGAATCGAATCAGCAGCACCGTCTCCACGACCAGCAATATGATCGCCGCGAGCATCGGCAGCGTGAAGATATATGCCGCCGTTTTTTCGCCGGCCGTCAGGACGCCCTCCGCTTTTTGCAGGCGGGTGCGCCGGCAGACGGTAAAGTACAGCGCGGCACAGATGATACCCAGAACCAGCGTCGTGCTGAGTTCGAGATTGTATAATTTCTCCGCAGCCGTCGGCCGCACCTCCAGAAGATAGTTCAGTACGACGGAATAGAGATTGTTGAGCATATGGATCGCGACGCCGACCCAGACGGAACCGGTCGCCACAACGAAATAGCCGATCGCGACGCCGACCGGAAACGCAAACGCGAGCTGCGAGAGATTGCCGTGCATGAGCGCAAAAACGAACGCGCTCATGAGGATGGCAAACCGGTCGCCGTGCCGGCGCAGCGGCTGCATCACGATCCCGCGCAGCGCAAATTCCTCCACGAACGCGGGCAGAAGACCGATCGTCAGGATGCTGTAGACCAGCTGCACGGCAGTCGTCGGCGAATCATACGTGCCGCCTTCGACGAAAACGCCCGCATCCTCCAGTGCAGACAGCAGAAGGCTCGTCACGTAATTTGCCGCGTTGCACACAAGAAAGCCCAGCACGACCGCCGTGACGGCAGTGAGCTTTGAGGCGGGCGCCTGAAAGAGCGTCAGCGTATCCCTGTCCTCCTGCCGCATCGTCAGATACGCGATCACGAACGGCACGAGCATGCACAGCAGATAGAAGAACATCTCAATCAGCTCATGTGCCGTTTCGCTGTTCAGATACAGTCCGTACAGCGCGCTTGACGAGAACAGCAGCCACGAAAGGCCGCGCTGCAGAAGCAGGAACGCGGCAACACAGATCCCCGCGCGGATGCTCTGGCGTTTGAGCGAACGCCTTTCCCGATCACGCAAAACGCCGTACATGTGCGCTCCGGATGCACCGTTATCCCACGCGTTCGTGTACTCGTCCATTTCCCTCTCCTTTTCAGGCGTTCCAGATCGTTTCGGCGTATTCACGCACGGCACGGTCTGCCGCGAAACGTCCCGCGCCGGAAATATTCATCAGCGACATACGGTTCCACAGCGCCTTGTCGCGGTACAGCTCGACCGCACGGCTCTGCGCGCGGCGATAATCCTCAAAGTCCGCAAGGACCATGTACGGATCGTGGTTGGTGATGGACTGGCCGATCTCGGGGAACTGCTTGCCGCCGACGCCGGCGTTGATGAAATCGACCACGCGGCGGATCTCGCCGTTGTTCTGGTAATAGCTGCCGGGGTGGTAGCCCGCGTGCTGCAGGCGCGTCACCTCCTCGGCGTTCATGCCGAAGATCAGGATGTTGTCCGGACCGACCGCGTCGTAGATCTCGACGTTCGCGCCGTCCATCGTGCCGAGCGTGATCGCGCCGTTGATCATCAGCTTCATGTTGCCCGTGCCGCTGGCCTCAGTCCCGGCAAGAGAGATCTGCTCGCTGATGTCGGCCGACGGCATGAGATGCTCTGCCATCGTCACGTTGTAGTCCTCGACGAACACGACCTTCAGACGTCCGCGCATATCGGGATCGTTGTTGATGACGTCCGCGAGCGCGCAGATGAAGCAGATGATCTTTTTCGCCATGAAGTAGCCGGGCGCGGCTTTGGCGGCGAAGATATAGGTGTGCGGCTCGAAATCACCGTCCGGATTGTCCTTGATCGCGAGATAGCGCGAGATGATCTGGAACGCGTTCAGATGCTGCCGCTTGTACTCGTGCAGGCGCTTGACCTGCACGTCGAAGATCGAATCGGGGTCGAGCTTGACGCCGGTCGATTTGGCGATGCGCTTTGCGAACGCCGCCTTGTTGTCGCGCTTGATCTTTCCGAGCATTTCGAGAACGCCCTTGTCATTTTGGAAATCGCGCAGACGCAGCAGCTCATCGGCTTCCAGAACGAACTTGTCGCCGATCAGCTCCGTGATGAGTGCGGTCAGTTCGGGGTTCGCCTGGCAGAGCCAGCGGCGGTAGGCGATACCGTTGGTCACGTTTTTGAATTTATCGGGCGTGACGGTGTAGAAGTCGCGGAAAACCGTCTCCTTCAATATCTCGCTGTGCAGCGCCGAAACGCCGTTGACGCTGTGGCACGCCGCCACGCACAGGTTCGCCATGCGCACCGCGCCGCCGGAGATGATCGCCATACGCTCGACCTTGCCGGCGTCGCCGGTGACCGACCAGACGAAGCTGCGGTAGCGGTTGTCGATCTCCTTGATGATCTGATAAATGCGCGGCAGCAGACGGCTGACCAGTTCCTCCGACCAGCACTCGAGCGCTTCCTTCATAACGGTATGGTTGGTATAGGCAAACGTCTTGGTCACGATCTTCCACGCGTCGTCCCAGCCGTAGCCGCATTCGTCGAGCAGGATGCGCATCAGCTCCGGAATCGCCATCGTCGGATGCGTGTCGTTGATGTGGATCGCCACTTCGTCCGCAAGGTTGTCGATCGTGCCGAACCGGCGCAGATGGCGGCCCACCACGTCCTGGATGGACGCGGAGACGAGGAAATACTGCTGACGAAGCCGCAGGCTCTTGCCCTCGGGATGGTTGTCGGAGGGGTAGAGGATCTTGCTGATGACTTCCGCCATTGCGTTTTCTTCCATGGCGCGCATGTAGTCGCCCTGGTTGAATTTTTCCATGTCGATGCCGGGGGATTCCGCACGCCACAGACGCAGCACGCTGACGCCGCGGCCGTCCTTGCCGGCGACGTACATGTCATACGGCACGGCGTTGACCGTTTTGGCGCCGACGACGTCGATGCGGTGGTACTGGTTGTCCCAGCTCTCGGAGATCTTCCCCTCAAAGGACACGGGGAACGGTTCATAGTCGCGCTTCTCGAGCCAGACTTCGCCGCCCGGCAGCCAGAAGTCCGGCAGCTCCGTCTGCCAGCCGTCCACGAGTTTCTGCTTGAAAATGCCGTATTCATAGAGGATCGAATAGCCCGTGGCGTGATAGCCCTGCGCCGCCAGACCGTCGAGATAGCACGCGGCCAGGCGACCGAGGCCGCCGTTTCCGAGGCCCGCATCCGGTTCGCATTCGTAGAGTCTGTCGAGCTTGACGCCGTAATCCTGCAGAGCCTCGGCGAATACGTCTGTCAGATTCAGATTGTACAGCGTGTTCTTGAGCGCGCGTCCCATCAGGAACTCCATGCAGAGATAAACGATCTTTTTCTTTCCTGCCTTGTCGCTCTCGCGCACGAATTCCTTCCGGCCGGTATTCATCAGGTCGCGCAGGATCAGCGCCAGCGCGCGGTAATAATGCTCGTCGGACGCCTCCTCGGGCGAAACGCCCATGAAGTGGGAAAGCTTCGCCTCGATCTGCGCTTTCGCCTGCTGCTTGGTCATCGTGTAATCCATAGCGTTGCCTCCGTATAAACTGATACAAATGACATTATAGCATACGAACGCGCCGCGACGCAAGTGGTGCGGCGATGTAAGTTCCGGCAATTGCGGAAATTGTTTTTGTGCAAAATGCCAAAAGATGGCGGCTGCATTTTTGTGAAGAATGTAAAGAGCCGATCTGCACGGGTCAACCGTTTTCCGCAGAATCCTTCTTGCCGGATCACGTTTCACGGCGGACGGCGCAAAAGAATGCCCGCACGGCCGAAACCGTGCGGGCAAGTATAAGGTTTGGTTGTGCGATCAGTCCTCGGAAACAACCAGGCAGCGATTCGCCTGATCGTATTCGTTCAGACCTGCCGAGACCGCGCGCATGTACGTCAGGTCGGTCGAGTTGACGTCGTCATCCGCCATCAGGTCTGCAGCCAGGCCGTACGGCGTGTTGAACGAAACTTCTTCCAGACCGGCTGCGATCCTGCGCATCTTGGTGTAGTCCGTCGAGTTGATCAGACCGTCGCCGTTGACGTCGCCGAAGATGATGATCGTGTACGTCGCAAGAAGCGCGTGAGTGTCTTTATTGACCAGACGCACTTCCGTGCCGGTGCCGACTGCGCCGACGTCCATCTCCAACTCGCCGTTGCCGATGACCTGCAGATACGAACTCACGAGTTCTTCCTGCGTGATACCGCCCTTCAGACCGTAAATGAACTGTCTGTCGGGATCGATGACCGTCGTCTGACCTTCGGGAACGACCAGTTTGATCTCCAGTTCCTTCCACACCGCGTAGAGCGTGATCGTCGGCGTCGCCGCGTTCCAGTCGATTTCAGCCTGTGCAAGCACAGCCGCGTTCATCTGGAAAGACGCCCTGTCCGCGTATGCCACGATGCCGTTGTCGGCTGCACCCTTGGTGTATGCCCAGCCCGTGAACGCGTAGCGCTTGTCATTGATCAGCATTTCTGCCTCGCCGTTGTAGGGACGCAGGTTGACTGCCGCGCCGTCCATCTTGATGCCGGTCGTGTTGAACATGCTGCCGGATGCGCCGTTGAAGTTATAGACGAGCTTGAAGCTGCGTGCGCTCCACAGTGCGTAGAGATCCACAATGCCGCCGTCGTTCTGGGTAAGGTTGAGGACGGGATCGCCGTCATAGTATGCCGGTGTACTCGCAGTAGCCGTCATGCCCCAGCCGTCGAAGATGTAGCCGTCACGCGTGAAGGTGTTGCTCGTCAGGTTCTGCGTAACGTCGAAGCGCATCAGCTGATTGTTCATCGTGCCGAAGCCGCCGTTGGGATTGAATCGGACGTAATAGATCTTCTGCGTCCACTGCGCGGTCAGCTTGACGTTGCCCTTCGCGCCCGCCGGTGCGTTGCCGTCCGTGATGAGCACGTTGTTCCAGGCTGCGTCGGCCTTCCAGCCGTTGAAGTTGTAACCCGCTCTCGACACGGTCGGGAGAACGATCTGCGTGTCGACGTCGTACTCCGTCGTGTACGTGCCGCTCATCGTGCCGCCCTGCGCGTCATAAGTGATGGTGTAGGAATCCTTCGTCCACTGCGCCTGCAGCGTGATGCTGCCGTAGTTGCCGGCGGAGACCGAGGTGGTGAACGTATCCCACGTATGCCAGCTGCCGTTGTTCTCCGTCGGACGCCAGCCGAGCAGCGTATAGCCGTTGCGGGACACGACCGGGAGATTGATAACGTCGGTGATCGTGTACTGCGTCACACCGGGCGTCGTGATCGAGCCGCCGTTCGCGTCATACGTGACTGTGTAGGTGTTCTTCTGCCAGACTGCGTACAGCGTGACGGTCGCGCCTGCCGTCGGAGACAGGTTTGTCACCATGCCCTGGTCGGGGTAATTCGCGTTGGACGCCGTCGCCGACGTTGCCCAGCCCGCGAATACATAGCCGCCGCGGCTGTATTCGTTGGCGGTCAGCGCCTGCTGTTCGCCGTAGGTAAAGGTCTGGTTGTACATCGTGCCGCTTGTCGAACCGTTGCCGTTGAACTGGACGTAGTACTGGTTGCCCGTATACTGCGCCGTCATCGTCACGTCGCCGTAGCGTCCGGCGCTGACGTTGCCCGCGTTGTAGGTGCTCACGCCCCAGTTGCCGGTGCCGTCGGAGATCCAGCCGTCGTGTAGCGCGTACTGACGATCTGGCCGCCGTTCGCGGAGTCAAATTCGTACGTGATCGTGTACTCCAGCTTCGTCCACTGTGCCTGCAGCGTGACGTTGCCGATCATGCCGGCGTTGAGCGTGCCGGTGTAGATTATAGACTGCCACGTGCCAACCGGGCTGGACGGTTTCCAGCCGGCAAATTCATAACCGGTCTTTTCCACGTTCGTGGGCAGGCCGATCTGATCGGCGACTGTATAGTTCTTGGTGTATACCGTGTCGAGGATCGTGCCGGTGTCCGTCGAGTACGTGATCGTGTAATTGACCGCGCCCCAGACGGCGTACAGCGTGACGACCGCGTTGTTCTGCGACGTCAGATCCTGCACGACTTCCTTGTCGGCATAGGCCGGATCTGCCGCAGTCGCCGTTGTCGCCCAGCCGCGGAACGTGAAGCCTTCACGCGTGTATGCATTGGCGGTCAGCGCCTGTGCCTGGCCGTATACGAAGCTCTGGTTGGACATCGACGTGCCCGTTCCGCCGTTGGCATTGAACGCAACGCTGTAGTTGTTCGACTTCCAGACAGCCGTCAGCTTGACGTTGCCCCACTTGCCGGCCTGCACCGTGGCGCCTGCCGTGTAGGTCATCGTGCTCCAGTTGCCGGTGTCGTCCGCGCGCCAGCCCGTCAGCGAATAGCCGTTTCTGGTGGCGCTGGGCAGCGTAACGCTCTCCGTGATCTTGTACGTGCTCGTGTAATCGCCGGAGATGGAGCCGCCCGCGACGTCGTACAGGATGGAATAGTTCACAGCCTTCCACGTGGCAAACAGATTCACGACGCCGTTCTGCGTGGTGGTCAGATTGTTGACGCTCTGGTTGTTGGTATAGGTCGCGCTGCCGGTCGAGGTCTTCGCCCAGCCGTTGAACGAATAGCCCTGACGCTCGAAGCGGTTGGTGCTCAGCTCCTGCGCCTCGTTGTACGTGAACGCCTGATCCGTCATGGAACCCGTACCGCCGTTCGCGTCAAAGTGCACGGTGTAGGTGTTTGCGAGATAGTAATAGGTATAATAGATGTTGCCGGTGTTGTCCGTTCCGGTGGTGTCGGTATGCACGTATTTGACCGTGCTTCCGCTGATTGTCGCACCGGTGTCGGACGTAGTAAAATCGGTCGGATAGCTCGCCGAAGAACCCGCGGTCGGGTTTGACGGTGCGCTGCTTGCCTTCTTCATGCCGATGAAGGTGTAGCCCGCGACGGAATCCGCCTTGAACTCAACGGTATCGAACGACTTGAACGTTGCGGTACGCGTGGTTGTTCCGTTCAGGAACTCCGCGTAAACGTAAGAATCGTCGCCCGTTTTCCGCAGAACGATGTTGGTCTGCGTCGCCTTGCGGTTCTCCAGACGGCCGGACCCGCCCGTCAGCGTGTCGATCGCGCCGCTCAGCGCGTTCGCAAGCGACGAGGGGCTGCTGTACGTCGTGCCGTTCGCCGTGAAGGAGAACGACGTGCCGATGTCCACCTTCGTCAGCGCCATAGCGGCAGCCTTGTACAAATTCACGTAGTTCGTCCATGCGGAGGAAGACGTGTTATAAAACGCCTGCTGCAGCGTCGCGCTGTTGTTGATCGCCTTGTTCACGGCCGTGCGCAGCGAACCCTTGTCGTACCGCGTGACCTTCATGCGCAGCTCGGAAATGTTCCAGATCGTGTCGCCGCTCTGATGATTCAGATAGCAGGTGCCCGCATAATAAGTCGTATCGCCCGTGCCGGAAATATCCTTGCGCCACTTGCCGTTGAACTTCACGCCCTCGCCCTCGCCGGCGCTCATGTTGCTCGGCGAGCCGTCGCTCCAGATGGTGTCCGAATTATACTGGTTCCACAGCGCCTGCGCGTGATCCCGATTCTTGAAGTAGTCGACGTCGTCCGCCGTGGCCGGAAATACGCGGCGCCGCTGTCGCTGGACTCATCGTCCGTGACCATCAGACCAAGCGACAGGTTCGGGATCTGGTTGAGGTTCGAGTAACGGCTGACGTCGATCGTCATGTACGCCGTCGGCGAATAGACGAGTGTGTTGAACGCATCGTCGCCGCTGGAATGTCCGGTCAAATCGTTGGTGACGTGACGGAAGGACATGTCCGGCATGTACTGCGGGCTGGCCGACGTGTTCAGCCAGTTCTGCGAGCCGTCGTTGCTGATGCCCGTGTGCTTGAAACGGTCTGCCATCTGCACGTACAGATCGCCCGCCTTGGTGCCTGTCGAATCGCTGTTCGAGAACGGCAGCAGGCCGTGATCCGTTCCGCAGTTCGGGTAGTGGGAACCGGCAACCGCCGTGTCATGCACGCCGGAGATCCACGCCATATTCGAGCCATAGTGATTGCTGCCGCGGTCGTTAACGGTCTTGATCGTCGTACCGACCGGCTGAATGTACGGCTTATATACGTAGGTATACGCCTGCACGGTCTTGGTGCGATAGTCCGACGAATCCGTATACGTGACGGTCCAGCGGACGTACACGCCGGTCGCGGAAGCCGCCATGCTGGGCGAGGTGCCGGCCGAGATCTTGACAGCGGTGTTCGAGGAGCTGATGTCCCTCGTGTAGCCCACCGCAAGCGTGCTGCCGCCGATCGTGATGGTGCCGCCGGTCGTCGCCTGACCGCTCGCGTTCAGCCACTCATAGCTGAGCTTCGCGTTCGTTGCGTTGTCGTACTTGAAGTAGATGTCGCCCTGCAGTTCCTCGCCGGTCTTCGTCGTGACGTTTCCGGACGCATCCAGCGCGTTGTTGACGTACAGCTGGAAGGTTGAACTCGTCGTCGTCGACGAACCCGCGTAGTAGGAATTATACACAGGTTTCAGATAGATCGCTTCCGGGACGACAAATTTGACGCCCGAAAGAGTGCTCGGCGTGCTTGCTGTGACGGTTGCAGATGCCATCAGCGGCTGGCCGATGCAAAATGTTGTCCAGACCATTACGAGCGCGATCAGCACGCTCCATGTTCTGCGAATGACATTTTTGAGCATAAACACTCCTCCTTCTATTACAATATAACACCCCCCTTATGCAAATGTCAACCTTTTTCTTTTCGGCATTTTCACGGAATTTTGCGGATTTTTTTGTTCCAGTTGACAGATTCGGCGTTTCGATTTATAATAAAACTGTTCATTTTGATAAATCCGGAGGCGATTTTTCATGATCTTCGCAGCCATTCTGGCAGGCGGCAGCGGCAGTCGCATGGGCGCGACCACGCTGCCGAAACAGTTCCTTCCGCTTGGCGGGATACCGGTTCTGATTCATACGCTGGAGCCGTTCTTGCGTATTTCGCAAATTGACGCCGTTTTTGTGCTGACGCCGCCCGAATGGATCGACTACACGCGCGAACAGCTCCGCCTGCATCTGCCGGATGCCGCCGTGGACGTCACGGCCGGCGGCGCAACGCGCAACGACACGCTGCTCTGCGCGATCCGTTACGTCTGCGAGCGCTATCCCGTGGACGAGGAAACGATCCTGCTCACGCACGATGCGGTGCGCCCGTTCGTCACGGATGAAATGATCGCGGAAAACATCGCCGCTGTGCGGGAGGACGGCGCATGCGACACGGTGATCCCCGCAACCGATACGATCGTGCGCAGCACGGACGGCGCGTTCATTGCAGACATCCCGCCGCGCAGCGAGCTGTACCAGGGCCAGACGCCGCAGAGCTTTCGACTGCTGGAGCTGCGGCGCACGGTTGAAAGCCTGACGCGCGAGGAAACCGAGACGCTGACCGACGCGTGCAAAATCTATACCGTGCGCGGCAAAAAAGTGCGTCTCGTCGCCGGATCGCCGTCGAACATGAAGATCACCTACGCCGAAGATCTGCCGCTTGCCGAAGCGATTCTCGCGGCGCGGGAAGCGTCCCGGTAAAAATTCCCGGCAAAGTTTCGCTTGACTTGCACGGTGTTCCATTCTATAATAGATAGACAGAAATTCCAAATACAGACAAAGGATTGAAGGATATGGCAAGACCCGCCGCGAGAAAAAACAAGCCCCGCTTCTTTTCCGTTCTGCTCACGCTGATCCTGATCGGCGCGGGCATTTTCGGCGTCTACAAGGTCCGGTCGATCATGACGTCCGGTCCGCTCTCCGCTTTCCTGCCGGAGGGCTCGCCGTCTTCGCAGTCCGCCTCAAAACCGCAGACGGACGCACCGGCGGACACGACGAATCCCGTCGACGATCAGGCGGCTGCAGTCGCGAAATCGATCGGCGAAGCGGATGCGTCGTTGACGCCGGCGTTCCTGTCCTACGTTGCGGACAACTGCGACGCGAAGGCACTTGAAACCGTGCTGAAGGCGATGGAAGACAAGGATTATGACAAGGGCGTCTGGTTCACGGCCACGGGCAATTCCTTCTACGCGCTGCAGTCGCTTGCGAACGGCGATGCGGACAAGGGCGCCGTGCGGGAGATCCCGGGCGAAAAAGACGTGATCGAGCTCGGCTTCACCGGCAAGATCAACGCCGCGCAGACCGGGACCGCAGCGACGGTCGTCTCCGCCGACCTGCAGAAGCTCCTGCAGGGGCTGGACGTTCTGACGATCGACAGCGAATGTGCCTTCTCCGCCGAGGGCAAGACGGCACAGTATGCAGCGGACGCGAAAACGGCCGCCGTCTACAAGACGCTCGGCGTCGATCTCGCAAACGTGGCCAACACGCACGTGAGCGGCTCCGGCGCGGACGCGATCGCCCAGACGCTGCGCGCGCTTGAGGACAACGACGTCTCGCACGTCGGTGCCGGTGCGGATCTGACCGAAGCCGCGAAACCTGCCGCCTTCATCGTCGGCGGACGCAGGATCGCGTTTCTCGGCGCATCCGACATCCTGCGCGGCGGAAAGGCCGCGACGGCTTCGTCGGCCGGCACACTCTCGCTGCGCGGCAGCCTCGACGCCGCCAAAAACGCCGTCAAAGACGCCAAGGCGGAAAATGATTACGTGTTCGTTTACATACAGGCAGGCATCGACGAAAACGCAAACTGGTTCGACAGCGATCAGGATTCGTGGTCCAAGGCACTCATCGACGCGGGCGCGGACGGCGTGATCGGCGCACATTCCAACCGCCTGCAGGGCATGGAGTTCTACAAGGGAAAGCTGATCGTCTACGGTCTGGGTAATTTCTGGTTCGACGGCCAGGATCGCGAGACCGCCGTCTATCGTATCTCCATCGACAAAAACGGCGTGCTCAAGCATTCGCTCGTCCCGTGCAGACAGACGGCAACCGGCGTGTCACCCTGCACCGCAGAAGCGGACAAGGCGTCGGTCTTCAAACGCGTGACCAAGTTCTGCGGCAACGTCGTCGCGATTAGCGACAACGGCACGATCACGAACAACCGCCGCTGAACGGGCATAAAATTTTCAAAAAAACAGCTTGACAAACGCGATTCTTCGTGATAGAATACGAAAACAAATGCGATGACGGAACTATTGCTTTCGGCACACGCGCTTCAGAGAGCCGGCGTTTGGTGCAAGCCGGTGCGCAGCCCCTGGCAAGTCTCCTTCCCGAGCAGGGACATTGAACGGAGCGTTCGCTCCCGCGTAGGTGTCTCCGGCCAGCCCCCGTGATCGGGCGAAGGGCTTGATGGAGCCTGAAGAGCGGCCGCCGACCGGCGGCAATCAGGGTGGTACCGCGGAGTTATTTCGTCCCTGAGACCTGTATCGGGTCTCAGGGATTTTTTATTCTCAAATTCAGAATCAGAAAGGATGGTTCCCCATGAAACGCGTTTTCCTGTGTGACAGAACGCTCTGCCGTCAGACCGGCGCTTACAGCTTCAAAGAAAAAATCGAGATCGCACGTCAGCTCGAAAATCTATCGGTCGACGCCGTGGAACTGCCGATCATTGAAAATATCCGTACCGACGTACTGCTGGTCAAGACAATCTCCTCGTTCGTCAAGAACAGTACGCTGAGCGTGGACGCAGGCGGCTGCGCGGAAGGTGTGACCAATGCCGCTGCCGCGCTCGCGAGCGCAGCGCACGGCCGTATTCGCATCTCCCTGCCCGTTTCGACGGTCGGCATGGAGTACGGCTACCATAAAAAAGCGGCGAAGATGCTCGCACTGGCAAAGGAGCTGGTGCACCTGGCCGCGGAAAGCTGCCCCGACGTGGAGTTCTGCGCGCTGGACGCGACCCGCGCCGAGGAAGGCTTCCTGCCTGAGCTGGCGGCCGCGGTCGCACAGTCCGGCGCGACCGTCTTTACGCTGTGTGATATCGAGGGTACGATGCTGCCCGACGCGTTCAGCCGCTTCGTCGCCGACTTTATCCGTGACGCGAAGCTGCCCGAAACCGTGCGCGTCGGCGTACAGTGCAGCAACGTCAACGGGCTTGCCGCCGCATGCGCCGTCATGGCTGTGCAGGCGGGCGCCGACGTGGTCAAGACCGCGTGCGGCAGCGACGAGACCGATCTCGGCACGTTCGGCACGCTGCTGAAAAACTGCGGCACGGACTGCGGTCTGACCGCCAACGTGCAGCTGACGAAGCTCGGCCGCATCCTCTCACAGATCACGCGCATCTCCGGCGGCGCACTGCCCGTGGCAGACGCCGGCAGCAACGACACGGACGACAGCTTCCACTTCGACGAAAAGGATTCGCAGGAGACCGTCGCAGCAGCCGTGCGCAAACTCGGCTACGATCTTTCCGCCGAGGACGAGGTCAAAGTCTACGAGGCGTTCCGCCGCGTCGCGGTCAAAAAGACGGTCGGTGTCAAGGAGCTCGAGGCGATCGTCGCCTCCGCCGCGCTGCAGGTGCCCAGCACCTATAAAGTCGTCAGCTACGTCATCAACACCGGCAACCTGATTTCTCCGTCCGCGCAGATCAAGCTCGAAAAGGACGGCGAGACGCTCAGCGCCATCGGCATGGGCGACGGTCCGATCGACGCCGCTTTCCTGACCATCGACCAGATCGTCGGCAGCCATTACGAGCTCGACGATTTCCAGATCCAGGCCGTGACCGAGGGCAAGGAAGCAATGGCGTCCACACTCGTCAAGCTCCGCTTCGACGGCAAGCTCTATTCCGGAAACGGCATTTCGACGGACATCATCGGCGCGAGCATCCGCGCCTATATCAACGCACTGAACAAGATCGTTTACGAGGAGGCGACACGATGAAGCTCTCGTTTTCCACCAAAGGCTGGCACGGAACGACCTTTGACGATTTCTGCTCGATGGCGCATGACCTCGATTTCGGCGGCATCGAACTGCACAACACGCACGGCCCGCTGTTCACGCAGCCGGAGGGCGCGTTCTACGATTACGCCGCAGCCGCGACGCGCAGACGGCTCCTCGACGAAAAGATCGATCTGCCGTGCGTGGACGCGATCTGCGACGCAGCCGATTCCGCATCCCGCGACGAAGCGCTCGCGGAGGCGAACCGCTGCATGGATATCGCCGCGGCGCTGCGCGTTCCCTGCGTGCGGCTGAAGGCATACGACGATGGCGACGCCGAAACGGTCAGTGCCGCTGTGGAATCGTTCCTGCGCGCGCTGCTCCCGCGCGCCGAGGCGCTCGGTGTGACGCTGCTTGTCGAAAGCTCCGGCGTGTTCTGCAACACGTCCGTGCTGCGCGATCTTCTGAATATCTTCGCGGACGAACACGTCGCCGCGCTGTGGGACATGACGTCGACCTATTTCTTCGGCGGCGAAAGCGCCGAAACGACGATCACCAACCTCGGCGCCTACGTGCGGCACGTCCACGTCAAGGACGCAGAGCAAACGGACGACGGCGTCACTTACTGCCTGATGGGCGAAGGCACGCTGCCGATCGACGATATGGTCGCGGCGCTGCGTTCGGTCAACTACAGCGGCTACGTCTGTCTCGAGTGGGACCCCGCATGGTGTCCGGAGATCGACGACATCGAGATCGTGTTCGCGCAGTTCGCGGGCTTCATGCACCCCTACCGCGACACGGCTGCCGCCGCGCCCGCGCTTTACAGCAACAAGGCGCACAACGGCCATTACGTCTGGAAAAAAGAGATCCTGATCGACGAAACCTTCCCGCAGGTGCTCGACCGCATGGTGGAGGAATTCCCCGATCAGTACGCGTTCAAATACACGACGCTCGATTACACCCGCACGTATAAGGAGTTCCGCGACGACGTGGACGACTGCGCGCGCGCACTCGTGGCGATGGGCGTGCGTCCCGGCTCGAAGGTTGCGATCTGGGCGACGAACATCCCGCAGTGGTACATCACCTTCTGGGCGACGACCAAGATCGGCGCCGTGCTGGTCACGGTCAACACCGCCTACAAGATCCACGAAGCGGAGTACCTGCTGCGCCAGTCCGACACGCATACGCTCGTGATGATCGAAAGCGCGCTGGATTCCAATTATTCCGGCATCATTTCCGAGCTGTGTCCCGAACTGGAGCATACGGAAAAAGGCAAGCCCCTGCATTGCCGCAAGCTGCCGTTCCTGCGCAACGTCGTCACCGTCGGATTCAAGAAAAACGGCTGCCTCACGTGGGAGGAGTTCATGACCCACGCCGAAG
Organism: Oscillospiraceae bacterium; assembly: GCA_902787275.1. GTDB lineage: Bacteria > Bacillota > Clostridia > Oscillospirales > Acutalibacteraceae > UBA1425. The sequence continues at coordinate 20,551 of CADAGA010000033.1, forward strand.
ACGTGCCCGTCGAGGATATCCGCCGCATGGCTGCCGCCGTGCGCAAGGACGACGTGTGCAACATGCAGTACACCTCCGGCACGACCGGCTTCCCGAAGGGCGTCATGCTCACGCACTACAACGTCGTCAACAACGGCAAGTGCATCGGCGACCGCATGGAGCTGTCCACGGCCGACCGCATGATGATCCAGGTGCCGATGTTCCACTGCTTCGGCATGGTGCTGTCCATGACGAGCTGCATGACGCACGGCGCTACGCTCTGCCCGATCCCGTATTTCTCGGCAAAGTCCTCGCTCGCGTGCGTCAACCAGGAAAAGATCACCGTGTTCAACGGCGTGCCGACGATGTTCATCGCGATGTTCGAGCATCCCGACTTCGCCAAAACGGACTTCTCCTATATGCGCACCGGCATCATGGCCGGCTCCACGTGTCCCGAATCGCTGATGCGCGAGGCGCAGGAAAAGATGCACATGATCGGCATCACCAGCGTCTACGGGCAGACGGAATCGTCTCCCGGCTGCACGATGACCGATTGGGAGGCGCCCGTGGAGCTGCGCACCGGCACAGTCGGCAACGCGTTCCCCGAGGTAGAATGCAAGGTCATCGATCCCGAAACGGGCAAGGAAGTCCCCGACGGCCAGAACGGCGAGTTCGTCGCGCGCGGCTACAACGTGATGAAGGGCTACTACAAAATGCCGAAGGCGACCGCAGCCGCGATCGATGCGGACGGCTGGCTGCACACGGGCGACCTCGCGTGCCGCGAGCCGAACGGCTACTACCGCATCACCGGCCGTCTGAAGGATATGATCATCCGCGGCGGCGAGAATCTGTACCCGAAAGAGATCGAGGAATTCATCTTCACGCATGAAAAGGTGCAGGACGTGCAGGTCATCGGCGTACCGGACGAACAGTACGGCGAGGAAGCGATGGCGTGCATCATCCTCAAACCCGGCGAGACGTGTACCGAAGAGGAAATGAAGAAATACATCATGGATCATATGGCGCGGCATAAGGTTCCGCGGTACATCGACTTCGTCGACAGCTTCCCGATGAACGCCGCCGGCAAGATCCAGAAATTCAAGATGCGCGAAGAAGCCGTCAAGAAGCTGGGACTCAAAACGAAATAATCCGGAGCGAATATCAAAGAACCTCTGTTCAGTGAACAGAGGTTCTTTTCTTCTTGCCGATACAAATCAAACAGGGAACCGCGAGAAGTCCCTTCGCCGTTCCCTGCTTTTCGTCCAAGTATTATTTTTGTCTCACGATAGGCAATCCGTTGCCGTCGGTAAACTGACCGGTCGCAATCATGATCACATCGTAAATCACGCCGAATCCCAGGCAGCCACCCGTCAACAGCCAGATGAGTCCGGTATCCATTTTCCCGACGTAGAATCTGTGTACGCCGAAACCGCCGACAAGAATAGCCAGCAGTATTGTCGTAAACCAATCATAGGGAGATACTTTCTTTTTTGCAGCAGCCGCTTCAACGACCTGCTTGAGCGCCGGATTCTGATCCATGAGCGCATTGAACGTTTCCTCGTCCATGACTGCGGACGCCGTCTGCGCCGTTTTTGTATCGGCAGACGCCGCATAACTCATACAAGGAACGCTGGCAAGGATCATCAAAGAAGCCAAGAGAACGGCAAGACACTTTTTCATTGTTTTCATTATTATCCCTCTTTTTTGTTTTTTTGAATCGGAACGTGCGTGTGTTTACCGTCACGTTTACTCCCCCTTCTCGGATTGGATTGACACGCCGCAACGTCCTGATTGTTCCGAAACCTGCGCACATCTTTCCAAAATCGTTAAGTGTCACAAATGCCGACAAAAGAAAAAGTGTGCGGCTCCAATCGAAACCGCACACCGAAAAATACACGGCTCCAATTGTTGTCACACACATCTTTACGCCGAAGTAAGAGCGTCAAAAGAGAGAGCCTGTACTTTTGCCAAGTGGCAAAAATACGCTCATTACTTCGACTGACTATTCAGATGTATGTGACAAACGTAGTTTACCACATTCTCTCCCGAATTGCAAGAAAAAAAGAAAAACACCACAGCGTCCCGCCAGGGAAACGCTGTGGTGTGATGTTTTCCGGTATTCGCTTATGCCTTGCCGTCGCAGCCGAGCACGTCGACGATCTTATGTTCGACCATCTTCTGGATGGCTTCGCGTGCGGGCTTGAGGTACTGGCGCGGGTCAAAGTGGGACGGATTCTCCGCCATATACTTGCGGATCGCCGCCGTCATGGCAAGACGCAGGTCGGAGTCAATGTTGATCTTGCACACCGCCTTCTGCGCGGCCTTGCGCAGCTCCGTTTCGGGGATGCCGATCGCGTTGTCCATCGCGCCGCCGTACTGGTTGATGAGCGC
>CADAGA010000034.1 GCA_902787275.1 Oscillospiraceae bacterium
TTCGTGCGTGAGAGCGGCGACGTCGCAGGTACCGCGCCGTGCAAGCTGATCGGACCCGCGGGCGAAGTCGACATCGACTGCGGCGTGATCGTCGCCAAGCGCCACATCCACATGACACCCGAGGACGCCGCGAATTACGGCGTGCAGGACAAGCAGATCGTTTCGGTCAAGGTCGAGTCCCCCGAGCGTTCGCTGATCTTCGGCGACGTGGTCGTGCGTGTGAGCACGAAGTATGCGCTCGCGATGCACATCGACACCGACGAGTCGAACGCCGCGCTGATCGCGCCGAACACCTACGGCGAGATCCTCGACTGATCCGCTTCATAAAAAAACGAATGCCGCAGACGGAAGCCCGTCTGCGGCAGTTTTGATTATGAAAGGTTATTCCTCGGCAAAGTACTTCTCGAACGCCGCGCGGCACGCGTTTTTGTCCGCGCCGGATTCCACGCCGCCGTAGAGGATGCCCAGCAGAATGAAGTCCGCGTCGGTCAGATCGCTGGCCGATCTTTCCGCCAGAACGGAGTCGAGCGAGGTCTGCGCGGTGTAGAAGAAGCCGCAGCCGCGCATCAGGTACTGCCGCATGGTTGCGGCGCGCTGCACGGGCAGATACGCGGAGGGAACGGTGATCTCAACGGAGCGGATACGTCCGTTCACGTCTGCGTCGTAGAGCATCTGCGGACTGCTCACCGCATCGAAGCGGATGCGCACGTTCGCGTCGGCCGGGTTCGTTTCGCGCATGCCCGGGAATCCGTCCACGCGCGCGAGCTCCATTGCAAGGTCCGAGAGCGTCTGGGCGTCCTGCGTCGTGAACGCGCCCTCCAGCGCGACCAGCAGCGGTGCGTTCCAGCGCGCGGCGCGTTCTCCGTCCTCGCCGAACAGACCGTCGAGAAAGAGCGAGCGCAGCGCGTCGTAGTCCAGCGCGTCGTCACGGATGACACGCGTCTCATCCTTTACGTAGGGCGTATCGAAAAAGACCTCCGTCAGCGATTCCGGCGGCCGGATGGTGAACGCGGCGCTGTAGGGTTCGTTGTCCGCCGCCTGTCCGCACGATGCGGCGCAGAGCAGCAGCACGAAACACAGCAGACCGATAAACAATTTGCGCATGGATAAACCGCCTTTACTGCATATTGTTATTAAAGATCGCGTCCCGATGCTTGTCCAGCGCGAGCAGGAGCAGCATGCCCAGAAGGCCGGCGGAGATCAGCTCGCCCGCACCGACGGTGACCATCATGAACCAGATCGCGTCCGGCGCGCCGTAGGCGTACCGCAGGACGAAGGGGATGATGAGCATATTGCTGACGATCGGCGGCACCGGCGCGAGTCCTTTGATCCTGCGCAGCCAATACGTTGCGACGGCGCCGATGAGCGTCGCCAGCGAGCCGAAAATGACGTCCCAGATGACGCCGCCCGCGAGAATGTTGGACACCAGGCAGCCGACGAACAGACCGGGGATCGCCGCCGGCGTGAAGTACGGCAGAATGGTCAGCGCTTCGGAGATGCGGACCTGGATGACGCCGCTTGCGAGGCCGAAGGCGTTGGATACCAGCGTCAGCGCGACGTACATCGCGGCGATGATAGCGCCCTGCGCCAGGAACAGAACGGATTTCTTTTGCTTTTTCATTTTTGGTTTTTCTCCTTTAGTTTTGTTTTTTCCTGCGTTCCCGATGCCATTCGGGTGCGCAGTAGGTGAGGAAGGTCTCGAACTCACCGTGTAGATAAAATTATGATTGGTCGATACACAGCTCGACCGACTGTGCCGTGTGCGTATCGGCATAGACGAAGGCTGCGCTGCGGCGTGCCGCGGAAAACGCGTCCCCGTCTTTGGGATCAAGCCACATCGTTTCCGTGATGCCGGCATTGTCCGCGTCCGGGCGGAACAGGAATTCCGCGCGGATCTGATAATACTCGTCTTCGCCGTCCGGGATCTGCCGCGCGAGCGAGACGGTAAACATCGGTTTGCCCGTGAATGTGTACGTGCCCGCTTCAAACAGGATCTCCTCGTCCGCGGTCGGCTCGGCGCACAGCTCGGCGAACACGTCCGCGACCTGACCGAACGTCATGGAATCGTCGATCTTTTCCTGCAGGAAAGCCAGACTGTCGTCGGCGATCTGCCGCTGCACGGCGGGATCGTACGTGACGTCCTCCGCCGTCGCCTTTACCGCAGGTCTGCGCACGCAGGCGGCAAGCGCGACGACCACGAGCAGGATCGCGGCAGCAATCAGATACGGCTTCATGCGGATACTCCTCCTTTACGGTTGATCATCCGTTTCATCCGGCGCATCGGCGGCTTCTGCCGTTTCATCCGGCTCTGCCGGCTTTTCCGCATCATTCTCCTCCGAGCCCGGCAGGGTGTCGGCGGTGCCGTAGAGCTTCAGGTCTTTCCTGCCCTTGTTCTCCTGCGGCGGGTCGGCGATGATGTCGAGGATGTACTTATATCGCTTGAACGTAAAGTTCGGGTATCTCTTCTTGAACCGCTTGAGCCACGGATTCTCTCTGGCGCGCGCCTTGGTCATGCGGGTATAGATCTCCGATTCCATGATCGTCTTTTTGGCGTTTTCAAGCTGCTCGCCGGTTTGGTCGACGCCCTTCTGCACCATGGACATCAGCTCCGACTGGAACGTTTTGAGCGCGAGCGCCGTCTGCTTGAGATCGGAGACCATCACGGACACGTCGATCAGCAGGATCGTGTACAGGATGAAGCACGTCCAGTACAGCGCCGTGCGCGGGATCCAGACGGTCAGCTGCACGAAAAGCGGCTGAATCACCTTGATGAGCACCACCGACGCGAGACCGAACAGCAGGCAGCCCTTGAGGTAAATGCGGCCCTTGATGTTAAAGCGGCGGTTGGAGTAGTCCCACCACATCGCGTGAAACAGCTTTTCCATGACGAAGTGCGTGACGTATTCGAGGGTGCTGGTGATCCCCATGCCGGCCAGAAACAGCAGGAATACGTTGTGGATGCGGCCGTACAGCGCCATCACACACAGACAGCACGCGAAACCGTAGATCGGGCACAGGGGGCCGAACAGGAAGCCGCGCTTGACGACCTTGCCGTCGCGCAGCATATAGAGAAGCGTCTCGGTCAGCCAGCCGAGAAAGCTGTACAGGATAAACCACAAAAAGTAGCGGCAGGCGTAGAAGATCATAGCGTTGCCCTCCGATCGATCTCTTCATAGACGGGACGGAAGCGCTGCGACGCGCCGAGGTAATCCTCGCACGCGCACTGCTTGTCCGCAAGCGTGAGCATCCACGCACCGGGCGTTTTCGGCACTTCGACGGCGAGCGGGAACATGTGCGCGATGATCATATTGCGCTGTGCGTCGGAGAGCGCGCCGAAATGCGCCTCGATATTCTTGACCGATTCCTTCGGGTGATACCAGATGTGGTTTTGCTCGTGCTTCTCGGTGTACCATTCGTACAGATAGAAGTCGTGCAGCAGCGACGTGCGCACGATCGCGCGCGCGTCCGGCACGTGCAGATCCGTGCACATCCGACACACGCGGTACGCGACGAACACGCTGTGGTAGTGCGTGTTCGTTTCACCGTGGTGGCGGTACTGCTTCATGCTGTCGACGAGCGGATCGCGCAGCAGGTCTTTCGTGTACTGCACGAAGCGGTCGATATATTTATCTTCGCGGGAAGGATTCATGTTGAACACCAGATTTCCGGATAGGTAGATACATTTCTATTATGACACACTTTTTAAAAATATTATTCTAAATCAGAAAATAGCAAAAATATTTTGCCGTCTGTGCATGTTGCAATCATTTTTGCGCTGCGGTATAATAGGCATACGTTAAAAAGCGGAGGCATAATCATGATGCGATATCAGAACCCGGAACTGCCCATCGAAGAGCGCGTGGAGGATCTTCTCGCGCGGATGACGCTGCGCGAGAAGATCGCCCAGACCGACATCACGCGCGGCGTGCTGTATTCCGCCGAAGGCTCCAGGACGCCGGGCAACTGCACCGTCGAGGACGGCGACGTGCTGGACATGGACAGATTTGCCGCGCTTGTGGGCGACCGCGGCATCGGGTATATCCACGATATCTATTCCTCGCCCTGCTACAAGAATCAGTTCCAGCGCTATCTCGTCGAGAAAACGCGTCTGGGCATCCCGTGCATTTTCACGGCGGAGGCGCTGCACGGCGTGACGCATCACGGCGCGTCGATCCTGCCCGTGCCGCTGGTGCTTTCACAGAGCTTCGATCCGGAGCTCGCGTGGGCATACGGCGACGTGATCGGCAGCGAAACGCGCGCGCTCGGACACCACGAGATCCTCGCGCCGAACCTCGACGTGGCGCGCGAGCCGCGCTGGGGACGCACGGAGGAGACGCTCGGCGAGGATACCTGCCTTTCCAAAACGATGGCCGTCTCGCTCATCCGCGGCGAGCAGAAGGACGACGTTTCGCGCCCCGATGCCGTCATCACCGAGCCGAAGCATTACGTCGCGCACGGCATCGCGGAGGGCGGTCTCAACTGCGCACCCGCAAGAGCCGGCGTGCGCGAGGTCGAGACGGAATACCTGCCCGTGTTCGAGGCGGCGATCCGCGAGGGCGGCGCATACAACGTGATGGCGTGCTACAACAGTATCGACAGCGAGGTCGTCATTTCCAGCCGCAGATATATGACAGAGATTCTGAAGGATCGCATCGGTCTGCCGGGCATTTCCCGCGCGGACTGGGGCGCGATCACGCGCCAGATCACGCACCATCACACCGCCGCGAACCGCAGGGACGCCGTGCGCGCCGTCAAGCAGGCGGGGCTCGACATGCAGGGCTGCGACGATATTCCCGAGGCGGAATATGAGCAGATCCTCTTTGAACTGATCGAAGCGGGCGAGCTGCGGCAAGCGGATCTGGACGAAACGGTGCGCCGCATCCTGCGCATGAAGTTCGCGCTCGGTCTGTTCGAGCATCCTTACGTGGACGACGATGCGTATCGGAGCGTGCTGCGGTGCGAAAAGTCGCGCGATGTCTCGCTGCGTACCGCGCAGGAGGGGATCGTGCTGCTGAAAAACGACGGCGTCCTGCCGCTCGGAAAAGACGCCGCGTCGATCGCGGTGATCGGTCCGTCGTCGATGGCGCAGAAGATCGGCGGCTACTCCTCGAAACCGCGCGGCTATACCATCCGCAGCGTATATGATGAGATCAAGGAAAAGTTCCCGTCGGCGTCCGTGCGTCAGTGCGACGGCTGCGCCATCACGCACCGCGGCGGCGAGGACGACGTGCAGTACGTGGACGGACAGCCGCATCTGACGAAGGTGCTCGACGCGGACATCGAGGATATGCTCGACAAAGCCGCCGCCGTCGCGGCGGAATGCAGCGTCGCAGTGCTGGTCTGCGGCGACAACAACGTCACCAGCGGCGAGGGCATGGATCGCTGCAGTCTGACGCTCGCAGGAAAGCAGCGCGCGCTGATCGAAAAGGTCGCGGCGACCGGAACGCCCGTCGTGCTCGTTCTGGAAAACGGCAAGGCGGTCGATCTGTCCGTAGAAATAGACGCGTGCAGCGCGATCCTGGTCGCGGGCTTCGGCGGCGAATTCGGCGCAAGAGCGATCGTCGACGTGCTTGCGGGCGACGTGAACCCCGCCGGCAGACTGTCCGTTTCGTTCCCGAGAAAGGACGGCATGGTGCCGTGCTACTATACGCGCCGTGCGGGCGGCTGGCCGGATTATTACGAGGGCAGCTCTTCGCCCCTGTTCGCGTTCGGCTTCGGCCTGTCCTACACGCGGTTCGAGTATAAAAACCTGCAGATCGACAAAAAAGACGACTATACGTACGACGTGACGTTCACCGTGGAGAACGCGGGCGCGCGTGACGGCGACGAGGTCGCGCAGCTCTACGTGGCCGACAAGGTCGCGTCCGTGGCGATGCCGCCGCGGCAGCTGCGCGGGTTCCGCCGCGTGCACGTGCCGGCGGGCGGGAGCGTCGATCTGCGGTTCACACTCACCTGGGACGACTTCAAGCTGCTCAACGCGCAGTATGAGTGGGTCGTGGAGAACGGGGAGTTCGACGTTCTCGTCGGCGCTGCGAGCAGCGATATTCGTCTTTCACAGACCATCGACATTGAAGGATAAAGGAAGCGCTTCTTTATGCAGAATCAAGAACTGTCGCGCGACGCGGTCATCATCCGCACGAGCGTGCTGGGCATCGTCGCCAACGTGCTGCTTTCGGCGTTCAAGGCAGGCGTGGGACTTCTGGCGCACTCGATCGCCATGACGCTGGACGCCGTCAACAATCTCAGCGACGCGATCTCGTCGATCGTGACGATCGCGGGAACGAAGCTCGCCGGACGCAAGCCCGACAAAAAGCATCCGCTCGGCCACGGCCGGATCGAATATCTCGGCACGATGATCGTGGCGGCGATCGTGCTGTACGCCGGTATCACGGCGCTCGTCGAGTCGATCAAAAAGATCGTGCACCCGCAGCAGGTGAACCACACGTGGGTGACGCTGGCGGTGCTCGCGGCGGCGATCACGGTCAAGATCATTCTGGGCACGTACTACAAGCGCGTCGGCAAAGCCGTCAAGTCCGGCTCGCTCCTTGCGTCCGGCACGGATGCGCTGTATGACGCGATCCTGTCCGTTTCGGTGCTTGTGAGTACGCTGATCTACATGGGGACGGGCGTCATGCTCGAAGCATACGTCGGCGTGCTGATCTCCGCGTTCATTCTCAAGGCCGGCGTCGAAATGATGCTCGACACGGTCAACGAGCTGCTCGGCAAACGCGTCGATCCGGAGTTTCTCTCGCAGATCCGCCGGACGATCTGCGCGGACGAAGAGGTGCGCGGGGCGTACGATCTGATCCTGCATTCCTACGGCCCCGAGCGGTATATCGGTTCCGTCCACGTCGAGGTGGAGGACACGATGACCGCGGACAGGATCGACCTGATGGAGCGGCGGCTCATGGACAGCGTGTACGCGAAACACGGCGTGCTGCTGGCGGGCATCGGCATTTACGCGCACAACACGACCGACGACAAGGTCGGCAAGCTGCGCTCGGCGGTGACGCGCATCGTCTCGTCACATGAAGGCGTGCTGCAGATCCACGGCTTTTATACCGACCCGGAAAAGCGGATCATCGGCTTCGACGTGATCCTCGACTACGCGCTGGAGGACAGACACGCGGTGTTTGACCAGATACAAAAGGACGTGCAGGCGGCTTATCCCGACTACACGATCCGCATGACGATGGATATTGATTTTTAAGTACGAAAAACGCCGCACCTTACCGAAACGGAAGGTGCGGCGCTTTTTGCGTTTGATCAAAGCCAATCCATGCTGTCGTACCGCGCGATCTCGCCTTCCTCGGCGTTGTCGCCCATAAAGTCCGGTTCGTCCCGCAGCAGCCGGTCGAGCGCCTGATACGCCCTTGCGCGCGGCAGGTTCCACGCGTACAGTCCGCCGAACTTCCTGCCTTCCGATACGAAGTCGGTATGCGTTCCCGCACCGGCGGTATAGATCGTGTGCAGATCGCCCTCGTAGTGATCGAACACGGAAACGTACACCAGCGTGCGCGCGCTGTTCGCGGTTTCTTCGTTCGCGTCGTCGCGCAGCAGCAGCAGATAGGGGACGCCGTCGTCGCCGAGATCAAAGAGATATTGTACGTCGACCGTCGGCAGATCGCCGTTCTTATAATGCGTATAGTTGTACTTCGCGCAGAAGCCGGGCAGGTTGCCGATCCCCAGCACCAGCAGGATGACCGCGGCGGTCACGGCGGCGACGGGCAGCACGCGCACTTTCGATACGAAGAAGCGCACGAGCAGCGCGAGGAAAACGACCGCCATGAACAGCATGAATGCGCTCGTGCCCAGCCGCAGCACGGTCGCGCCGTACTGCCGGATATAGAGGATCATCTTCGCCATCGCCGTGCAGATCAGAAACAGCGTGAACAGGTCGATGAACGTGCCCAGCGCGCGCAGCACGGCGGGCAGTCTGCCGTCCTTCTTGCGCGAGAACAGGAGCGTCAGATACAAAATAGTCAGATTGATCGCCGCGACGCCGCACAGCTCGAAGAAGCCGCGCCTTGCGTACTCCGCGTAGGAGAACGCGTATCCCTTGGGCAGGATGCCGGAGAACGCGCTGACGAAGTAGGCAAGCTGCGAGAACAGATAGACGAGATACGCCGCGCTCAGCAGACCGAGAAACGCCGCGAGAAAGCCCGTGTCCAGCCCTTTGCGCGGCTTTGCCTTTTTGCCTTCATCCGCTTCTTTCCGCAGAGAAAACCCGAGCGCGAGCAGAAACGGAAACAGGCACGCCGCCAGGATCAGCCGGGAAACGACCCGCCCCGCGTCGACGAACAGACGGCTCGTCAGACCCTCGAACGCCGCGTCGGAATTCGACAGCAGCACGACCACGACGCACAGGACGGGCAGCGCGCACAGCAGCCCCAGCATCGCCTTGGAGCGTCTGCCGCTCAGAAAAACGGCACGCACGCTGCGCGGCATATGCGTGACGCTCTGTCCTGCCTGGCGGAGCACACGTTCGGCGAGACCGAGCTCGCCGTCAAAAATCGGCTTGCCTGCCAAAGCGGAGAACCAGACGACAGACAGCACCGCCGCGCCGCACGCGGTCAGCAGACGAACCGGTGCGCCGGACGTCAAAAAGAAAACGGCGGAACAGGACAGCGCCAGAACACCGCACGCGCAGGAGAACGCAGACAGCCGCGTTTCTTTTTTATACAGATAGACGCTGCACAGCAGAAAGAGCGCGGCAAACGACACGCCGAACGCCGCGCAGAAGCCGCCGAAGATCGCCGGCGACAATCCCAACAGAGACAGCGCGAACAGGATCGCGGCAAAGGCACGGTCGCGCCGGTCGAGCGTGAACGCAGCCTTCGGCGCTTTGGGCATATAAACGGGCGTCGGCACGGGCGCAGACGGATTCGGATTCAGGTTCGGTTCCAAGAACGATCCCTCCTTTGTGTTTCTGAGCGCAGTATAGCATGCGCATCTGGATTTGTCAATAGAAATTTATTAAATTTTCATTAACATTTATCGAAAATCAAAAAAACAGCAAGCAAAAGCCTGCTGTTTTTTGAGAATAGAACATTCATGCTCCCGCACGGAATAAAAAAACCGCCGTGATCCCGGGCAGGATCGCGGCGGCGGATATTGCCGATAACTCAGCCGATGCGCGTACCGTTTTTGAATTTCATTTTTCCCAGCAGCGGCACTTTGGCAAAGCCGGTGCACGTATCGCCGTCGAAGGTGATGCTGATGGGAAGATCCTTTCCGGACAGAACGGGCGTTTTCACGACGGCGGTCAGCGTGCAGCCGTCCTCCTGTTCCTGAATGTCGGTGACGCTGTATTCCGGCAGCTTCACGCCCGGAACCTCTGCGCTGAATGCGTAGGCGCCGTCGTTGTCCGCGATCGTCAGGATCACGTCGCCGCGGAACATCATGGTGTCAACGTGGCAGGACCATTTGCCGATACCGATCATAATTCCAATCTCCTTTTCATTTTTTACACTCTCAATGTACCACTTTTTTTGTTTTCGGTATTGTACAGATTATAGGTTTTGTGATAGAATGAGAGAAAAGGAGGGAGCGCCGTGGGGATTCCTGTGGGGAAACACGTCGAAAACGTGCGCCTTTACGTGCAGGCACATTTGTCCGAAAAGATCACCGTGTCGGAGATCGCGCGTGCGCGCGGGCTGAACGCGAGCTATCTGAACACCTGCTTTCGCGAGCAGACGGGCGAGAGCGTGAGCGCGTACGTCCGGCGCATGAAGATCCAGCGCGCCGAAGCGCTGCTTGACGGGACGGAGCATTCGCTCGCGGAGATCTGCGCGATGCTCGGCTACTTCGACCAGAGCCACTTCAGCCGCGCATTCAAGGCGGTCACGGGCATGACGCCAGGCGCGTATCGCACACAGATGCAGCGCGGTACAAGGAAATAGAGGAAAGTCTTTGACAAATGCAGTCGATATATTGACTTTACGCACGTTTTGTATTATGATAAAAATAAATATAGTGTCAGTATGAGTAATTCTGTCTAATTTCTCATATAGAAATTTTCTGGAGGGACGCACAGTGAGAAAAGTTGCGACGAACTTAGGACTGCTTGCGCGGCAGGCGATCCTGGTTCTTGCCGATATCGTTCTGATCAACGCCAGCTACTTCCTGACGGCATTTCTCAATCACGACATTGCCGCCATGAAGAGCCTCACCCCGATGCTGCTGACGCGCGCATTGCCGGTGACGGCACTGTTCATTCTGGTCTACGTACTGTTCGGTCTGTACAGCAGCATCTGGAAATACGCCGGCATGCAGGATCTGCTGCGCTGCGGCGCTGCAGGCGTGATGGGCGGTCTGCTGAGCGTGTCGGTGGACAAGATCGGCAGTGCGCTCGACTGGAGCAACATGGGCAACTTTGAGGCCAATTTCTACGTCAGCAGCACGCTGATGATCATTGCGCTCTGCGGCGGTTTCCGGATGTTTTACCGCGCGAGCCGCTACCTGCACCACACGAACGCCATGTTCCGGCGCGGACGCCGCAACCAGAAGCGCATCATGCTCGTGGGCGCGGGCGATATGGGCATGCTGATGGTACGCGAGCTTGAGGCGAACGAGTACCGCTGGGGCAGACCCGTCGTGATCGTGGACGACAACCCCGTCAAGCAGGGCAAGCGCTTTTCCGGTATCCCCGTGCGCGGCGGCACGGACAGGATCCCCGAGATCGCGCAGAAGTACGAGGTGGACGAGATCCTGTTCTGTATTCCGTCCGTATCCGTGCAGCGGCAGACGGAGATCATGAACATCGCCATGCAGACCGACTGCGTGCTGAAAAAATGCCCCACGCTCACAGAGCTCAACGACGACACGCCAGACATCCAGCAGATCCGCTCGGTCGAGATCACCGACCTGCTGCCGCGTCCGGAGGTCGATCTGAACGTCGATCAGTGTAAATACCTCAACGGCAAGACGGTGCTCGTGACCGGCGTCGGTTCGATCGGCAGCGAGCTCTGCCGCCAGGTCGCGCGGCACAAGCCGCTGCGGATGATCCTGGTGGACAACTACGAAAACAACGTGTTCGCGCTCTACCATGAGCTGAAGCGAATCTACAAGGATGCGTTCCCCATCTATATCCGCATCGGTTCGGTGCAGGACATCGGCCGCATGCGCGAGATCTTCGGCGAGTTCCATCCCGATATCGTGTTCCATGCCGCGGCGCACAAGCACGTGCCGCTGATGGAGACCAGCCCGTGCGAGGCGGTCAAGAACAATATTTTCGGCACCTACAACACGGCCAAGGTCGCCGTGGAAAACAAGGTCAAAAAATTTGTGATCCTCTCCACGGACAAGGCGGTCAACCCCGCCAACGTGATGGGTGCGACGAAACGCGTCACGGAAATGATCGTGCAGTATTTCGACCGCCGCTCGCCGCAAACGCAGTTCGCCGCGGTGCGGTTCGGCAACGTGCTCGGCTCCAACGGCAGCGTTATTCCGATTTTCAAAAAGCAGATCGAGCTCGGCGGCCCCGTGACCGTGACCGATCCCGAGATCACACGCTATTTCATGACGATTCCCGAAGCGGCGCAGCTTGTCATCCAGGCAGGCAGTCTCTCCAAGGGCGGAGAGGTGTTCGTGCTGGATATGGGCGAGCCGGTGCGCATCCTCGATCTTGCGGAAAAGATCATCAAGCTGTCCGGCTACGTGCCGTACAAGGACATCGACATCGTGTTCACGGGTCTGCGGCCGGGTGAAAAGCTGTATGAGGAGCTGACGATGACGGAGGAGATGGCGGGACGGAAAAAGACCGCCAACAACAAGATTTTCGTCACGCCGCCGCTTGACTTTTCCGACGAAGCGATGGAAAAAGCGCTTAAAAAACTGCGCGGCGCTACCAATGAAAACGTGCGCGACCTGCTCATGGAGATCGTGCCGAACTTCCATGAGAATCCCGATGCGCCAACGATCGAATGAGATATAAATCGGGATTTGTCTATGCCAAATCCCGAAGTGAAGTTTTGCTTCGCAAAGTGATGCGTGCTGTCGCACGTGATGTGTTTTCGCTTTGCGAAAACGTGATGTATTCCGGCGATGCCGGAATGATTCGGGGCCTG
>CADAGA010000035.1 GCA_902787275.1 Oscillospiraceae bacterium
TCGACGTCGATGCGCTGGAAGCGATTGCGTTCGATCCGTATACGCACGGCTATTACAAGGTCGGCGGCAGAGTGGGCGAAGCGTTCCATGACGGGCTCAAACTGAAGTAAGCGCGGATAGGAGAGCGGATAGAAAAATGCTTCTTTGCGCTCTGTATTCGGAAACAAAGGCCTGCACCGTATCCCATGCGCGAGCGTCTCTTCGGAGACGCTTTTTTTCTTGCCCGCTATTGCACGGAGCAGAAAAGTATACTATAATAATCATTACAGTGCGAAACGAAACCGCCGTGATCAGAAGGAGTTCTCCATATGAGCGATAAGAACATGCGGCTCGGCATCAATATGAATTTTGAAAACGTCCGGGAAGACAGCCCGCAGTTTCGGTGCGTGTGCGACAAGGTGGATTTTATGGTGGCGCACACCGACCCGCAGAACGCGCCTCTGCCGGTCTCGATCGAAAAAACGCGCGCCGCAGCGAAGCTGCTCGACGCGCGGGGGATCGACTACGTTGCCAATTTTGAATACCAGAACTTCGTCCACGACGCCACTGCGCCGGACGGCACCGAATGGGTTCTGAACACGGAGAAGCTCCACCGTCTTTCGATTCCGGACGCATACGTCAAAGCCCTCAGCGCGTCGGAGCATTTCAAGGGCGTGATGTATGACGAATTCGAGCATGCGATCATAAACCGGAACCTGTCGATCATTCTCTCGTCAAAGGGCAGGATCAAAAAATCCGTGTTCACACCTCTCGACGGGAAAGACCCGTACGCGCAGGGCGAGCTTCTCGACCGCCAGATCGGCGAATACGCCGCGGAAATAAAGAGCATGGGCGCGGAGCTTTTCATCGGAGAGCACGTCTTTCCCGTTCTCTTGCACACGTTCGCGAGAAACGGCATGATCCCGAATTTCAAATCGCAGAAGGAGGGCGTCACGAATCTGTGCTTTGCGATCGCGGCGGGCGCGGCAATGCAGTATGACACGCCGCTGTGGACCTGTGTCGACTGCTGGTTTCGTATGACGAATCCCGGTCACTCGGCGGATGAGATGTACCATAACCTGAAGTTCGCCGACCTTGCGGGCGTCAACAACGCTTACGTGGAGAGCACGTCTGTGTTTCTGGATGAAAACGGCAGCCCCAACGATTACGCCAAGCGGTTCGCTGCATTCTCGGAGAGCGGCATAAACCGCGAGCGGGACTACGATATCCGGGATTACCGCCCCGAGATCGGCGTCATACGGTACGACGACACCTACTGGGGGCAGGGTGACCCCGTGATGTGGCGGTACATGCTTTTCGGCAATGAAAGGATCAAGCCCGACCGCCGTTCCAAGGAGATCCTGCGCATATTTCATTTGCTCACGCACGGCGAGACCTCGAAGCGCTGCTTCAACTGGGACAAGATCCACCCGTGGGCGCTTCGGCGTCACCGTTCGTTCATGACGATGAACAGCACTGCCGTTTTCGACGACAGAGTCTGCAAAGGACTGGAATCGCTCAAGCTCTGCTTCCTGAGCGGGATCCATATCAGCAACGAAACGCTTGCCTATGTGGCGGAACTCGTCCGGGACAACGGCCTGACGGTCGTGACTCCCAAACGCTTTGCGCCGGATCATATCCGCAAAAAAGCGAAAAGGCGTTATTCCGAGGTTGAGGACGGCAAAGGCGTGTGGATCGTCTGCGACCGTATCGGCTCGAACAGAGTCAGAAAGAGGGTCGCTCCGTTTCTGGGACGCAAAGGGGAGATACGCCTTACGTTTGACGGCGGACGAGAAATCAGACTCCGTATCTCGAAAGACGGAGATTCCTTCGAGGTGCTGTAAGGTCCCATCATCCTGCATCATGCGAAACGGCAGGATCGCACTCAAAGGCGCATGCCGAACAAACACGAATCCGGTACGGATCAGGTCATTTTATGCATGTCCGTGCCGGTCTTTTTTCTTTCTCGGACAGATGGGACGCATGACTGCGCGCGATTCGCGGGAAATGCGCGTTTTTGTTGCTGTATTGCAATATAAACAGGGTGTAAAATGCCGAAAACGTTGTGCAAATCTAACAAAAATAAAATCTCGCATTGGAAATAATTGACGAAAAGGATTTGCGAATCTTCAGTTCAGAAAAATTAAAAGCGGCAATTTGGTGAAAATGACCGAAAAACGTCGGCAGAATTTGGTGATAGATACCAATGAATGTTCTTAAACAGAATTGTTCAATTTGCACAAAAGTTATAAACATGCTATAAAAAGAATGGTTGACTTTACCAAAAAGGTGTGCTATCATAACATCGTAAACAGAAGGCAAACACAGACCAGCGTTTACAGATCAAGCCCGGTTGGTACCGGTCGGAGAGCCGGAGGAACGACGATGAACGAAATGTTATACGGTGGTGCAATCGGCATACTTGCCGGACTCGCGATGAACCGAATCGCCGTTTTTCAGGTGAAACGCAGGACCGAAGAGAGCGCCAAGAGAGAAGCAGTGGACAACATTGTCTTGGCAGTGATCTGGGCACTGATATCCGGCATTCTGTTTGCAGTGATTTTCAAGCTCTTCGGAGCGACGGCGAAACGCTTGGAGTACGCCGCATACGTTTCGATAGCGCTTGCGATTGGAGTGGTTGACCTTGATATTCAAAAGATCCCGAACCTCTCTGTGTTGGCTCTGTTAGTCGTTCGTTCGGCTGCAGTAGTTTACGAGCTTGTCACTGGGGTTTCGGCGAAGGAAGCCATCTTCCCGTCGGCGATCGGACTGGCCGCCGCATTCATCCTCTACCAACTGCCGAAGTTCTTCGGCATCCCGATCGGTACAGGTGATGTTAAGTTTGCTTCGGCAATCGGCTGCTGCCTCGGAATTTTCGGATTCCTGCAATCCGCCATCATCATGGCCATAGGACTTGTGTTCTTCCTGGTTTATCTGATGGCAAGAAAAAAAGGAAACCTTAAAACGAAAGTTCCAATGGGACCGTTCTTGGCATTGGGAAGTGTTGCGACCATCATCTGTCCCGTTTTTACAGGGATGGAACAGCAAATTTTCTCAATGCTGTAAAACAAAACCACATGTAAAAAATTACGGAGGAAAGAAAAATGTTAAGCAAATGGTTCAAGGATGAAGAAGGACAGGGCATGGTAGAATACGGTCTGATTATCGCCCTCATCGCCATCGTCGTTATCGTCGCGCTCGCGGCGCTCGGCCCGAAGATCAGAGATATCTTCAACAGGACCAATAGCGCGCTTGGCACAGCAGAACCCAGCACGGGTGCGTAAAACTGACACGAATCCAGGTCAACGAAAAATCAAAATATAACGTTTGAAACGGAGGAAAATACAATGTTGATGAATTGGTTTAAGGATGAAGAAGGACAGGGCATGGTGGAATACGGTTTGATCATCGCCCTCATCGCAATCGTCGTCATCGTCGCGCTCGCGGCGCTCGGCCCGAAGATTAGAGATATCTTCAACAGGACCAATAGCGCGCTTGGCACGGCAGAACCCAGCACGGGTGCGTAAGCATCAGCGACACATATCTAAACCATAGTTCCGCAAATCAAAAGGGCAGGCTCGCAGGTTTGCAGCCTGCCCGTTTTCGATAAGGCAATTCATTCCCGCTGACGGAATAAATGAATACAGGAAAAAAGGGTCGGAAGCGGGTACAATCGCTTTCGGCTGTTTATTTATATTTCGCAATTTGGAGGTGATCGGCATGAAAAAACGTCGTACCCGCGGACGGTTCCGGCGGGGTGAGGACGGGCAGGCGATGCTCGAGTTTGCACTGATCCTGCCGATTTTTCTGCTGATTCTGTGCGGCATATTGGACTTCGGCTGGCTGTACTACAATCAGCTTGCGCTGAACAATATCTGCCGGGAGGGCGCACGGTATGCCGTCGTCAGCACTGCGGAAGACCATTCGACGGAGGGCATCCTGCGGCACATCGAGAATTTCATCGACGACACGTACCCGGTGGACGATATCGTCGTTACGGTTTCCTACACGAAGCCGCTTGACCCCTTGAGCGGCGACGTGGTCGTAGCTGCCGAAAAAGAGTTCCAATATCTTACGCCCATCATCAGTACGGTTACGGGTCGGCAGTCCCGGACGCTTACCGCCCAGGTTGTTATGAAAGTCGAGTCATAGAAAGGTTTGAAACAGTATGAGAAAGATTTATCTGTTTGCAGTGATTTTTGCGCTGCTTGCCGGCGTCGCAACCTATTTTTTCGTCAACAGTCTTCAGCATAATTCCGCTGTTACCGGCGTCCAGGAGGCGGACGTGGTGATCGCCGTGAAGGATCTCGAAAAGGACACGATCGTCACGCCCGATATGTTCCAGGTGATCAAGCTGCCCGTTTCTTCCATTACGTACGGTACGATCGTGAGCGCGCAGGAAATCAACGGCTATCTGGTGACCGAGACGATCCGCAAGGGTGAACAGGTGCTCGCATCGAAACTGACAGACCTGCGCGAGGGTGACACCGGCTTGGAGAGCAACGGGGAGTACCGCCTGTCCTACCACTTGGGCGACGGGAAATATGCGTACACCATCTCTGTGGGAGAAGCCAACTCGATCGCTCTGTTCCTGCGTTCGGGAGACTATATCAACATTTACGACACGAGACCGGGCGACGCGAAGACTCCGATTCTGAAAAACGTCTCCGTGTTGGAGGTCGGTACCTATTCCGACCACAAGATGGCCAAGTCGGGCGTTGAAACGACGACCTATGCGCTGATCACGATGTCGCTGACTGAAAGAGAGATCCAGACGCTGATGGATGCGGGCGAGAATATCCGCGTTGCGCTCGTTCCCTACGCAGAGGGTGCGTCGCTCACGACGGTACCGACCGTTCCCGCGACCGATGCAGACGGCAACGTGATCCCGGCAGACTCCCTGAAAGAGCCGCAGACCAACTACGGCATGGGCGAGATCACGACGGCTCCGCCCACCACAGAAGCTGCGAGCTGACGCACACAGGGTATCGGAGGTAAATGAAGATGGAAAAAATCAATGTTGTCATATTATCCGACGATCTGGATCTGCGCATCGAGGTCAAAAACCTCCTGCAGCGTGAGCAGTTCGCCATCAGCGGCTACTCCGACTACGGCGCGGAAGCCAAGACCAAGATCGTCAACCTGTTCCCCGAGGTGGTGCTGTGCGCCGTACGCGGTGAGGTTCAGGATAACGTGTTCACTTTCGTGCAGGATTTGCTGACCACGGTGCGCAACAGTATGGTCGTCCTTGTAAACGACAATATCAGCGTCGATCTGGTCAACAAGGCTGCCGGCTACGGCATCCGCAAGGTGATGCCCTATTCCGGCGTTGCGCCGCAGGAATTTTCCGAGGAACTGAAAACCGTTCTCGCGCTCGAGCAGCAGCGCTCCCTCGACAGCAACGAGGGCAAAAAAGTGCGCTGCAAGGTTCTCGGCTTCTTCAGCGGCAAGGGCGGCACGGGCAAAACGACGATCGCGGTCAATACGGCGATCTCTCTTGCCAGAGAAGGCAAGCGCGTCATGCTCCTTGACCTCGATCTGCAGTGCGGCGACGTGGCGATCTCTCTGGACGCGGATTCCAAGTATTCCATCGTGGATCTGGTTCAGGACAGAGGCGGCATCACGATCGAGAATATCAATAACTTTTCCGTTGACCACAGCAGCGGCCTGCGCGTTTTGTGCGCGCCGAAAAGTGCGGAGTACGCCGAGTACGTCCGGTCGACCGACGTGGAAAAGATCATCGACATCATGCGTCCGTACTATGAGTACGTGATCGTCGATATGGCTTCGTCCTTCGGCGACGTCACGATCACGGCGTGCGAGAGCTGCGAGGAGATTTTCATGGTGTACAACACCGACATCCTCTCTCTCCAGAACGCCAAGATGTCGTATGACATTCTCGACAAGCTCCACCAGAAGGACAAGCTGCAATTCATCATCAACAAGTACGAAAAAGGCATCATCAAGCCTGCGGACTTTACCAAAATGTTCGGTTTGGAGATCTACTATGTCATTCCCAACGACGGCAATACGGCGGTTTCCAGCGTGAACAAGGGACAGCCCGCTGTACTTTCCGCTCCGCGGTCCACACTCGGCAGCTCGGTTCGTCACCTGACGGAAAAGATCATTGCCGAGCATACGGGCGTGAAAGTCCTGATGGAACCGGAAAAGAAAAAGAAAAAGAACCGCAGCGAGCCGAAAAAGAGCAAGGAAAGATCCAAGAAATAAATAATGCGACGCAAAAGGAGGGTTCTTCGTGGGACTTTTAGACAGAATGGATCCCCGCAAGGGTGAGGGAAAAAATGTCGGCGCATCGGCAAATCCGACCGTGCTGAACGAGGAAAGTGCCAAGGCAGAACCGATCAAAGAAAAAGACCCTTATTTCGATATAAAGCGTAAGATCCACAGCGACATCATCCGCGAGATGAACAAAACGGGACAGTCGATCACCGACCGCGCGGCAATGTTCAAGATCATTGACGACCGTGTCAACGACGACGAAAACATGATCGCGCGTATCGACCGTCCGCAGGTCGCGACGGAGCTGTTCAACGACATCATGGGCTACGGCCCGATCGAGGAACTGATCCAGAATCCGAAGTACAGCGAAATCATGGTCAACGGCCCCGACCACATCTACATCGAGGAAAAAGGTAAGCTGAAGCTGACAGGTCTGAAGTTCCGCGACGAGGAGCATCTGATGAACGTCATCGACCGAATCGTTTCGCAGGTCGGCCGTCACGTTGATGAGGCGAGCCCCATGGTCGACGCCCGTCTGCTGGACGGTTCCCGTGTCAATGCGATCATTCCGCCGCTGTCGCTGATCGGACCCGTGCTGACCATCCGTAAGTTCGGCAAAACGCCCATCACCTCGCAGCAGCTTTTGCAGTTCGGTTCTCTGACGCCGAAGATGCTCCAGTTCCTGGAGGCTTGCGTCAAGGGAAAGCTGAACATCGTCGTTGCCGGCGGTACGGGTTCCGGTAAAACGACGCTGCTCAACGTGCTGTCCTCGTACATTCCCGAGGATGAACGTATCGTGACCATCGAGGACGCTGCCGAAGTGCAGCTGCACCAGGAACACGTCATCACGCTGGAAGCCCGCCCCGCCAACCTGGAGGGCAAGGGCGCCATCACCATCCGCAGCCTCGTCAAGAACGCTTTGCGTATGCGTCCCGACAGAATCATCGTCGGTGAGGTGCGAAGCGAAGAGACCCTGGACATGCTGCAGGCGATGAATACGGGCCACGACGGCTCGCTGACAACCACGCACGCCAACTCTCCCCGTGACACCCTGGCCCGTCTGGAGACGATGGTGCTCATGTCCGGTATGGAGCTGCCGCTGCGCGCGATCCGGGATCAGGTGGCTTCCGCTATCGACCTGATCGTGCAGCAGAGCCGTCTGCGTGACGGCTCGAGAAAGATCACCAGCATTACCGAGGTCGTCGGCATGGAGGGCGATATCGTCAGCATGCAGGACATTTTCGTCTATGAAACGGACGGCAGTGTCGATACAGACGGTAAGTTTATCGGCAAATTCAAGGCGACGGGCGTTCGCCCCAAGGCTTTGGAAAAAATCCGCGGAAACGGAGTGAGCATCAATTATGACTGGTTTACAAATTAGTGCAATCATTCTCGCCGTGGTTTTCGGTTTTTTCAACTTCTTTCTGGCGGTCAGCGTTGCCGGTACCGTGACGGAGGAAAAGCGAACGGTACAGGACAGAATGAAGCGTCTGTTCAAAAACAAGACGAATCAAAAAGCCAAATCGAAACGGAAAGAATCTATTCTGGCGCGCGCCACGGGCGAGGGTGCAGAGGCGATCAAGCGTTCCGAAAAGAGCCGCAAGCTCATGGATACGCTGTTTGACGCGCTCATCAGTGCCGACATCATGATGCGGCCCGAAGAGTTTGCGCTCATCTGGATCGTCATTACGTTTGTTCCCGCCGGATTGGCGGCGCTGTTCGGCGCAGGACTTTTGCCGTCTCTGACCTTGACGGGTTTGGGCGCGTTTCTGCCGCTGCTTTTCATTAAGATCAAAAAAGATAAGCGAATCAAGGTGTTCGAGAGCCAGCTTGGCGATACGCTGATCATGATGTGCAACAGCCTTCGCTCCGGCTTCTCCTTCCAGCAGGCAATGGACAACGTCGCCACGGATATGCCCGCACCCATCGGCGTGGAGTTCAGCCGTGTGTGCAACGAGATCCGTTACGGTTCGACGATGGATGATGCGCTCGAAAACATGGTCGCCCGCATCAAGAGTCCCGACCTGATGCTGGTCGTTTCGGCGGTATGCATCCAGAGGACCACCGGCGGCAACCTGTCGGAGATCCTGACTACCATTTCCAACACCATTCGCGACCGACTGAAAATCAAGGGCGAGATCCGCTCCATCACCGCACAGGGCAGAACCTCCGGCATGATCATCGGCGCTTTGCCCGCGTTTATCGGTGTAGCGCTTATGCTCATCAACCCCGGCTACATGAATACGTTTTTCACGACGTCGACCGGACGGATCATGCTCATCGTGAGCGTAGTCATGGAGGTTTTCGGATTCCTTGCCATTCGGAAAGTGGTTACGATCAAATACTGACGAGGGGGTGCTTTTGTGGAATACGTCGTTATCTCCTACGCGCTGTTTGCGTTTATTCTCTTTGTGCTGATCGCCGCTCCGCTCGGCAAGCGCGTGGACGAAAAAGAACGCAGAATTGATCAGATCAAGGGCACGATAGAGCGTCCCGAATTTGAGGAGCTTCAGGTTTCTCTCGTCTCGCGTCTGTTCGGCAGAAGCATGAGAAAGCTTTCCGCATTCATTCGGAAAATCGTTCCGAAAAGGAAAAACTCAGCCAGCGAAAAGTCAAAAAAACTCGAAGCGATCGGCAAGCAGCTGCGTTATGCGGGCATCTTCATGGACCCGGAGGATTTCAACTTTCTCAAGACGGTGATCCTGGTCGTCTCCTTGGCGCTGACGCTGCTCGTCGTACTGTTTGTAAAGCTCGAGCCGCTGTATTTGGTTCTGGTTTTGTGCGTGGGCGCGCTCATCGGCATTATGGGGCCGACCTATTATCTGCGCTCCCGTGTCTCCAGCCACCAAAACGGTATCAAGCGCCAGCTTCCCGACGCGATGGATCTGCTGTGTGTTTGTATTGAAGCGGGTCTGAGCTTTGACGCATCGTTGATGAAAGTGTCCGAAAAACTGCACGGCCCGTTTATTGACGAGCTGTTGGTTGTATACAGAGAGATCCAGATGGGAATGACCCGCCGTGAGGCGCTGCAGCATCTGTGCGACTGCACCACGGTCGACGAGCTGAAGACGTTTTCCTCCGCGCTCATCCAGGCGGAACAGCTCGGTATTCCCATCAACAACGTCATGCGCTCCCAGTCCGAACAGCTTCGTATCGAGCGCAGTCAGCAAGCGAAGGAAAAGGGCAACAAGGCATCCATCAAGATGCTGATCCCGATGCTGTTATTCATCTTTCCGGTTATCTTCATTATCCTGATGGGACCGTCTGTAATCAACATTATCAATACATTCTGAGCGGAGGAACAGGATATGGAAAAAGCGTTGCTGAGGAAAGGGGACTCCGTGCTGATCCCCGACGTGGACGTTACTGCGAGCTTTCTCGAGCGGCTTCGGGGTCTGATGTTCACACAGTCGATCCCCGACGGTTACGGGCTGTTGATCCGACCCTGTAACCAGATCCACATGATGAATATGAAGTTTCCGCTTGACGTGATCTATCTGTCCAAGGACGGCACGGTGCTGCACATCGACGAGGATATCCGTCCGTGGAAAATCGGAAAAACCGTCAAGCAGGCCGTAGGCGTTGTGGAGGTCAATGCAGGTACCTGCGCACGTCTCGGACTCGAAACGGGCGACAAACTGACTATCGAAAAAAACATATAATGTGAGGGGTTACCATGAAGAACGAAAACGAAAATGAAAACAAGGCCGTACAGACCGAGCAGACCGAGATCACGTCGGCCGTTACGTTTAAAAAAGTCATGCGCGGCTACGATCCCGCAGAGGTGCAGGCGTATATCGAGGAAATGAACCGCACCATGCAGGACGCCACGAAAAACTACGAGAATCGCATGGCGGAGATGAAATCGGCGCTCGCACTGGCAAACCGTGAACGGGATACGATTCTGGCGCGTTACGGCGCAGAAACCGAAGAGGGTCCGACGGAAGCGGAGCAGTCGCAGCTTGACGAAGCTCAGGCCGAGGTTGCCGGACTGCAGGGCAAGCTCAAAGAGGCGCAGGCCGCCCGCAGCCGTATTGAGGCGGAGCTGCAGAGCAAGATCGCCGACGAGCGTGCGGCGCGTCCTGTTCAGCGGCGAGGTGATGCCCTATAAGCACCTTGCGGCGTGGATGGCGCGTCTGCCCGACGCGACATTCGTCAACCTCTACGGTCCGACCGAGATCACCTGCAACTGCACCTATCATATTCTGGAGCGGGGGCGCGACTACTCGGGCGGCATTCCGATCGGCAAGAGTTTTCCGAACGAGGACGTCTTTCTTTTGGACGACGGGGACCGAAAGATCACGGAACCCGGCGTGATCGGACGGATCGTCGTTCGGGGAACGGCGCTGGCGCTCGGGTATTACCGGCTCGACGAGAAGACCTCCGCGAGTTTTATTCAGAATCCCCTGAACACCGCCTATCCCGAGCGGATCTACGTGACGGGGGATCTCGGTCGCTACGACGGGAACGGAGACCTCTTTTTCTGCGGCAGGAGCGACAATCAGATCAAGTATCAGGGACACCGGATCGAACTCGAGGAGATCGAGCACGCCATCGCCGGGATCGAAGGGGTGGATCGCTGTTTCTGCGTTTTTGAGAACGATCGGCTGAAGGGCTACTACGTCGGATCGGTTGAAAAAGCCGAACTTCACGCCCGTCTGACGGCGACGCTGCCGCCCTTTATGGTGCCGGGATTTCTCCGGCAGCTTGACGAGATGCCGATGACGAAAAACGGAAAAATCGACCGGAAAGCCGCCGTTCTGGCGGCGGAAAGGAAGGCAAACGATGGCAAATCCTGACCGTCTGCCCGCCGATTGTCCGACCGCGTTCTATACCTTCGACGTCCGCGTTCTTTCCCGGCGCGTCGCGTATCTGCGTTCGCGCCTGCCCGAGAACTGCTCGCTCTGTTACGCCGTGAAGGCGAACCCGTTTATCGCGGGGGAGATCGCCGATCGGGTCGACGCCTTCGAGATCTGTTCGCCGGGCGAAGCGGCGGTCTGCCGCGCGCTCGGGATCAAGAGCGAAAAGACGGTCATTTCGGGCGTTTACAAGACGCCGTCGTTTATCGAAGGGTTGATCGCGGACGCGGATTTTCGCGGCGTGCTGACCGTTGAGTCGACGACGCAGTACCGGCTGTTCTGCGACCTTGCCGAAAAGTACGGGAGACAGATCCGCGTGCTTCTGCGGCTGACCAACGACAGTCAGTTCGGGATCAACGAAGACGAGATCGACGAGATCGTTTCCTCCTCGGAAAAGACGCCGCTCGTCCGGGTCGTCGGGATCCAGTTCTTTTCGGGAACGCAGAAATTCTCGGTCAAAAAGATCGCTCGCGAGATCGGCGCGCTCGACGCTTTTCTTGCCCGGCTGGAAGAGGAGTGCGGCTTTGCGCCGGAGGTCCTCGAATACGGCCCCGGCTTTCCGGTCTCGTATTTCGAGGGCGAAGACTTTGACGAGGAGGAATACCTCGCGGAGTTCTCCCGGATCGTCGGCGGGATGCGGTATCGGAAGAAGATCACGCTGGAACTCGGGCGGAGCGTCGCCGCCTTCTGCGGAAAGTACTATACGCATATCGTTGATATCAAAAAAAATAAGGAGACCGATTACGTCCTCGTCGACGGGGGAATGCACCATCTCGTCTATTT
>CADAGA010000036.1 GCA_902787275.1 Oscillospiraceae bacterium
GAGAAATTGTTCAGTCCGATGCCGAAAACCGGGTGCTCGCGCAGGATGGACTTGGCGATCTCGATGTAATACCGGCGCATCGAAATACTGTAATCGGCCGTCTGATCCTCCATGAAATACGCCAGCATGGCGTCGATGCGCATGCCGACCACCCGATACAGCGGCGGGATCTGATAGATCAGGAAAACGAGCAATACGGCAGCCGCCAGAATACACAGCACACGCAGCATGTACCGGCGCGCGCGATAGTTGAACACCACAATCAGGATGATGCCGAACACGCTCATGAGGATGCCCTTGCGCGAGCTCGTCAGGATCACAGCAAAAATGCTCAGACCCGTCAGCACGTAGCAGATCCTGCGGCGGCGCACGTACGCCTCGTAAAACGACAGCAGCACACACACCGCGATCGACAGTCCGATGTCATTCGTATTGTATCCCGTGCCATGACCGAGGAAGCCGCTGAACCACCGCGAGGGCGGCGTGCGCACCAGCAGATAGACGATCAGGAACAAACTTGCCGCCATCATGACGCGGATATACTGCTCCAGCCGCTTTTCATTCCGGACGTGCTGGATCAGGCAATTGGTCAGCAAAAGGATCTGCACCATTTTGGAGATCGGCAGGATCGTCGTGGCAAACGACTGCGCCCAGATGCTCGAAACGATCGACAGGATCACAAAAAGACCGTACCAGATCGTTTGCAGCGGCAGATACAGATGCCGGTACCAGCCGCGGTCGAGCAGGATCTCCAGATAAGACACGCCGATAAACAGAAAAAAAACGGCGTAGTAATAATAATTTGTTCCGGATCTCGTATTTCCGAAACAGATCACGGACAGCATGAGCAGGAAAAAGCTGACATTCCAGACTGTTTCCAGAATGCCGCTGCTCTCCGTCAGGCGCGAAGCGCCTTTTTGAATCTGACCCATGCTGTTTTTCCGTCCTTAAGATAACGTTGTGATTTGATGTGCAAAACGCAGATAGTTTTCCCGCGCGACGAACCGCGACTGCCACGTCTGATAGGACGCCTCGCGCATCCGCGCTCCGTCCTCCATCGCGCGAAGGAGCGTCCGGCAAAGCTGCGGCGTTTGGAAGTCCTTCGGCAGTACGTAACCGTTTTCGCCGTCGTGCACCAGCTCCGTGCAGCCGCCCACGTCCGTCACCACGGCAGGCACGCCGAACGACTGTGCCTCCATCACGCTGACCGGCAAACCTTCACGCGAGCTGATCAGCACGAACAGATCGACCGGATGCGTCCGGTACCAGCGCAGCACCTCCTCATGCACAAGCGCGCCGGTGAACTTCGCCGTGACGCCTGCAGGGAACGCGCTTGCCGCCTTTTGCAGCGCAGGCAGCGACGGACCGTCGCCGATATGCGTCCATTCCACCGGCCGGTCGGCACGGATCGTCTGCAGCGCCTCGGCCAGACGTTCCAGCCGCTTGAGCGGCACCGTGCGCGCGCACGTCAGGATGCGGAACGTACCGTCCGTCGAGCCGTCCGTCCGTTCGCCGCCGTCCGTCCCCAGAAACGCGGGACGTATTTTCTCCGCAAACGCGGGATAGCGTTCTTTCAAATAAGCCGCACCGTTCTCGGAGCACGGATAGACCGCGTCCAGTGACTGAAACAGCGCTGTCCTGCAGGGCAGGTATCCCAGCCGGTTGGCATACGCGTAAAGATCGTAGCCGTGCGCTCGGGAGATCGCATGCACGCGTTTCGCGCCGCGCGACTGCACAACGGCGCGCAGCCGCACCGCGCATGCCGCCGCCGCGAACAGCCAGTATCCGTAAACGATCACGTCGTCATAGTCCGAAAAATCCATTTCCGACAGCACCGCGGCGATCTCCGCCGTGTGCCGGCGCACGCGGGACAAAAAGTAACCGAGAAACGCTCTGCGCGCAGGCGACGCGCCGACCTCGCGGCTGTCGGCTTCGGGCAGCTTCGGCAGCCGGAACACCGCCGGCAATCCGCCCAGCAGATCGTGCAGACGACCCGATTTGGGGCTGCAGCTTGCGCAGTTGAACGCCGTCACGTTTTCCGGCAGCGGCATCGCCTCGGTTTTCTGCGGCGGGAGCCCTATCGTAAAAATGAGCACGCGCGAGAACGTCTGTGCAAGGACCGGTATCTCTGCCTCAAGATACGGCTCGCCGCCCGCGAACGGGTAGCCGGTCGTGATCAGGACTGCGCAGCGTTTCATGCTTCGGATCCTTTCTCGTCCTGCGGCGTTTCGTCGACCTCCGAAAGGAAGAAGCCGTCCGGCTGCGGATCGTAGATCGGTTCGAGCTGCGGCTGCATTTCGATCTTCTCGGGAAACTCTTCGATATATTCCACGCGCGGCGTTACCGGGACCGCGTTTGCCTTCTTCCGGCGACGGGATGCAAGCAGCAGACCGAGCAGCAAAAGCGCGAGCGTGCAGGCGGACACACAGGCGCCGAACGACAGTCCGACCGGCTCGTAATCCATCACGATCTCATGCTCGCCCTCGGCAAGACGAATGCCCAGCAGCGCGTCGCCGATGCGCAGATAATCTCCGCGCGCAACACGCTTGCCGTCCACCCAGATGCGCCAGCCGTCGTCGTACGGGATCGAGGTGTACAGGATCTGTGCAAGGCCTGCCGAGACCGTGCCCTCGATGTGCGTTTCTCTGAAATCCGTGATCTGCATCGCGCCGCGCTGCAGCGTTTCAAAGCCTTTGCGGAACGCGTCCATATCCAATCCGGCGATGTAAAACTTGACGGTCGCGGAATCCGAGTCATCCTTGAGCGGGACCTCCACGTCGACTTCCTCGCCCGCGTCCAGCACGCCCAGATCGAGGATGTACGCCTCGTCGATATTCTGCGTCAGGTTCAGATCGTCGCCGTTGACGTAGATCGTGTCAACGGAGGACGACTTGACGTAAAGATAACAGTTCTGCTTTTTGAACGGCGCGATCGTCACGGTAAAGCTGCCGTATGCGCCGCTTTGCAGCTTGTTCAGGCTGATTTCTCCGCCCAGCGCATCCTCCTCGGTGATCTCGCTGACGTTGTCACAGTAGACGTTCGTCACAGTCATCTGGTTGAACACGCCGTCCGCGAACGCCGCGCGGCGGAAGAAATCGGACTGCACCGCGAACGGATTCGACTCGGTGTCGTTCCAGTTCTCCACCAGATTGTTGACGCAGAACGCGACCGGCAGACAGTATCCGTTTTTGTACGCTTCATACACGTCGTTCGAGAGGATGCTCGTATACAGTTCGGTGTTTTCCAGCCCGACCGTTTCCTTCTTTTTGACGACGTACTGCAGCGCCATCATGGCGTTGTAGACCGGCGTCTGCGGATTATAGGTGAAGCTGTTGATGAAGTTGCCGTAGATGCCCAGATGGCTCTGCAGGTTGCTCAGCTTTTCCGACGCCATGGAGGAGAACGTGGACAGACCGTTATAATTGTACCATGCGGGGTCCATGCGCGTGCGCAGATTGGTCAGCTCCATGCGGTACATCTCGTCGCCGTGGTACCGGTCGAGCATCGACTTGAGATCGGCGAAATCCTCGTAATCGCCGGCGTAGTTCGTCTTGGTCTGGTTCATGGAGTAGTTGTCCGTGTCGGCGATCGCGGCCTCGGAGATCACGCAGCACAGCAGCAGCAGCGCCATCGACGACGCGCGCAGCTTCGGACTGCGCATCGCCGCGAGGACGAACGTATACAGCAAAGTGAACGCCAGACTGATAAGCACCGTGTTGTCGGTCACGTTCTTGGAGCCGATCTTCTGCACCAGCACGATGAACGCCATCGTGCCGATCCCCAGAAGCAGCAGCTCACGGCCGGTGAATTCGCGGATACGGTCGATCGCCCGTGCCGCCAGGATCAGCAGGATGAACGAATACATGAACGAGAACCGGTACGGCAGGTCGTTCGGGAAGTGGAAGCCGTGCCAGACGTAGTTGGCATAGTTGATATTGAATGAGAAATACAGGATCCCCAGCAGCACCACGTGCGCGATTTTTTCCCGCAGCCTGATCGTTCTGGACAGCAGGTACAGCGGGATGAGCATGACGGTCAGGATGCCGCAGTAGACGTTCGGCAGCACGTCCGTGCCGCTCGAGCGGATCGTCGGATCGACGCTCGCCAGATGGTTCGCCAGGAAGTCGAAAATATCGTAGTAGATCTTGAATTCCTGCGGGAAGCTGCCGGAGGTCGCGGAGCAGGAGCGCAGGATAAACACCGTCGGCAGCAGCGCGAACAGCGCGAGACCCGCCGCCAGAACGGACGCAAATGCGAACGTGAATCCGCTCGTCAAAAAACGGGAATTGCGAACGGAAAACTTCCGCTTCTTTTCGTCGATCTTTGCGCCGGCACTGTAGAGCGAAAAGTACCGGACGAGGAAATACAGGACCGAGAAGATGCAGACCATCATCGCCATATAGTAGTTTGAGATCATGATGACGGTCAGCGTGAAGGTAAACAGCAGGAACTTCCGGCGGTCAATGATTTGCTCCAGACCGAGCATCGCCAGCGGGAACAGCGCCATCGCGTCGATCCACATCACGTTCCAATAGTACGCGATGAAGAAACCGCAGAACGCGTACAGCACGCCGAACGCCGCCGTGATATGGCTGCTGCGGTCTTGCGACTTGCGCAGATAATACGTGAAAAACGCCGCCGCAAAAGCCGCCTTCAGCAGCACCATCACCGAGATCGCGTCCGGCTGGTTCGTGTGGTCAAACAGGAAGATCACGACCAGCAGCGGACTCGCCAGATAGTTGAAGAAATTGCCGAGGAACGTACCGCCCAAGCCCGTGTTCCACGAATAGAGCAGACTCTTCCCGTGCCTGACGCGCTCGTACAGCTCCGCGAACAGCGGTCCATACTGGTGGTAAAGGTCCATGCGCAGGATCGTCACGTCGCCGAACGGCGCCATGTCGTAGCAGTAAAAGACCAGCAGCATCAGGATCACCGCGCAGAAGAACGCGAGGAAACAAAAGCGGTTGTCCGAAAGAACGTCCGAAAACCGGCGCCGGGACGTCGGTCGCAAGGTTGATTCGTTGTGCGGCATAATGGATATATTCCTCCAGTCTGCACATAAATATTCACAGTATAGTGTATCACAGAAGCCGTCGCGTTTCAAGACCCGCTTTTTGTTTTTTATTAAAAACGCCCCGTCTCCGGCGCTTTGTGAACCGCACCCCGTCAAGAGGACAAAGAAATAATTAACAAATAATTCACAACGCGATGCGTTGTGGTACCGCAGATTCCGGTTGAAATTTTGAGGATTTCAACCGGAATTTGCGGTCTCTTATGCCGCTTTATACAACTCGTGCTTTTGCAACGGCGTCAGAATGCCCAAATTTCGTTGAAGTCGTTTGTGATTGTAATACTCGATGTAGCTTTCAATCATGCTGATAAGAGAATCTCTATCTGTAAACCGTTTGCCATAGTAGCGTTCGCGTTTGAGGATTCCCCAGAACCCTTCCATCGGACCGTTGTCGATACATTTTCCGACACGGGACATACTCTGCTGCATTCCGGCATCTTCCAGTTTTCGATAAAAAGCTCGATTTGTGTATTGGAAACCTCTATCAGAATGAAACAGCGGTTTTGCTCCGGGATTGGCAGCAACCGCTTTGTCCAAGGTGTCAAACACTAATAGATTATCGTTGCGATCCCGAATCTCGTAGGCAACAATCCGACGATCATACAGATCCAAAATGGCGCTGAGATAGATTTTATGTACTTCCAATCCCTCGTACCATTTAAATTCCGTTACATCTGTCAGCCACTTTTCGTTCGGCTTGTCTGCATGGAAATTCCGGTTCAGAACATTTTCTGCAATATGCTGCGGATTCTTTGCCTGCCGCGTACAGCCGTTGTTTGCATACTTGATCGTGGACTTGATACCCAACTTGCGGCAAATGCGAAGCACGCGCTTGTCGTTGACCGGTAAATGATGGTCGATCGCCAGATCGTCCCGCAAACGCCGATAGCCTTTGTCCGGACTTTCCGCATGAAGCTGTTCCAGTTTCTCGGCTATCTGCTCATTCTTGATTTGTCGAGGTGACATTATACCGCTGTTCCACTTGTAGTACGCTGATCGTGCAATATGCAGCATTGCACAAGCGGCGTCTACCGGATAGTCTGACTCCTTTACAGCTGCATACAAGTGTGCCTGTCTTACTTGCGATAGGCATCCCTCCTCTCTATTTCCTCTAATTTTTTTAGCAGGTCACGCTCCATCTTCGTCATATACAACTCATGCTCCAACTGTGCTACGCGAACGCGCAGTTTCTCCTCTTCTGTTCGAGGTTCCTGCTGTGCTGTGCGCTGACCGCGGCGATCTTCCAGGCCGCTTTCACCTTTCTCTGTAAACTTTTTGACCCATGTGTAGACCTGCTGATAGCTGACTTGGTACTTGATCGCCGTTTCACCATAGTTGTACTCATTCTCGATGCACTCCTTGGCGATCCGGATGCGCTCTTCCTGCGTTGTCTTTCTGGTACTCTTCATGCGGCTTCCTCCACTCATTTTGTGTTTGAATTCTCCGCCGCTATTATACACCTTTATCCAGTCTCTGAGTTGCCTTTTTGCACGAATTTTGTACTTTTGACAGATTTCTCGCAGACTACCCTTGCCGGAAAGGTAGTCTTCCACTGCTTGCCGTTTCATTTCCGGGCTATATATGCGGTTCTGTTCCGCCGGCTGTAGTCCTATACTTCCTTCGCTCGTATACAAGCCTATCCAGTCTCGTATCGTTTCGTTATCAACCCCCATTCTCTTTGCCATTGAGCTTACGCTGCATTTTCCATCTATGCACGCTAATACCGCTTCTGCTTTTTCTTCTACGCTATATTTCGTCTTTTTAGGCATAAAAATGCTCCCCCTATGTTGACAATGATTTTTTTATTTCATTGTCTCTCATAGAGGGAGCATATCATTGTCGGAGACGGGGCTGGACCTGTTGTTTTTCAGAATGTGATCAGCCGGAGCATTCGGCTGACGAAAGCGATTCCTGTGTCGTTTGCTCGTTCATGTTTCTGTAAAGTCTGACCGCGATGAACACGATCACCGCAGAGCACAAAGCCGCCCAGAGCTCAACTGCCCACAGTTGTATCACGCCTCTTTGATACAAGGCGGGGAACGTGTCCGCCAGCATGTGCAAAAGGATCGCCAGCGGCAGGAACCCTTTCTTGGCGCTTTGTACGCTGTAATACACAATAACCGTAAGCCCGATATGTATGAGCATCGCAAACAGCCGTTCCGTCACGTTCATAACCGCTGCGGCAGAATCAAACGCAGCAGCGGCCTGCACAGACGGCAGTGCGGCGGCGGCAGTTTCCTCCGTGATCTTCAACGCATTCATCGCTCCTTCCGTATTCCCTCCGGAAAACAGGATCGCAATGACAAGATAGCTCACCATGGCAGGCAGAAGGACAACCAATACTTCGATCCCGCCGTGACCGATCCCGTACAAAACCGCGTTTTCACGCGTGCGGTTCTTTTTCAGAACGTGTTTCAGCACAACGTACCTTCCGCACTCCTCGAAAACGCCTGCCATAACGATCCCGTAAAGTACATAGACCGCTGTGTTTCCGTTTATAAAGCGGGAAACGGGGTTGTCCGCAAGGATGCAGACGTAGTGAACGCCGAGTTCCAGCATACGGGCAGAAACGATAAACCCGACAGCACCGGCAATCAGATAACCGATATTTGTCCGAGTTTTATGCTTCACCCGCCAGCAGACAAAAAATGTGACCGGAATCGCGATCATCAGGATCACGGTGACGGCCAGGGAAGGAATGCTGCTTTTGCCGATCACGATATCCTCAAACGCCGTCATTTCCTGTCGCCTCCCCACGTCTCCACACAGAAGCCGCGGTGCCCGCAGGACGTGCAGGTCAGCCTGCGTGTTTTTGGGGTGTGCGATGCGAAGAACATTTCGCGGAACGCCGGTCTGAACATCGCGTGGCACTGCGGGCAGATGTAAGCAACGCTGCGGTAGTAATACCGGCTGATGAGGATCCCCCACGGGATCGCAACAACCGCCCACAGCACGAACATCCACCACATGCCCTTGAAGATCCACAGCAGGATACCCGCCCACTGCAGCGCCGTGACCGGAATGCCGGTCAGCAGCATCGTCAGATGGACTTTCTTCAGTTTGCTCCTGTTTGCCATAGTGTAAGCTATATCGCCGATGGATTCGACAGAGAAGGATTCGACGCCTTGCAGCTCCCGACGCAGCGTTTCGAGCTTGTCGAGCTTCTCGCGGCTCTGCGCAAGCTCCTGCCGCACCGCTTCGGTCTGCTGCTCCAAAAGCAGCGCAATCACCGCTTCGGGATGCTCCTCCGCTAGGAGCTTCCCGATCGTGTCGATCGACAGGCCGACTTCGCGCAGAAAGCAGATCACCTTCATCCGCCGCAGATCGTCCTGCGTGTACAGCCGCCGTCCGCCCTCGGACAGTTCGGTCGGCACGAGGATGCCGCGCGTATCGTAATACTGTACCGTCCGCACGGTCACGCCGCAAAGCTTCGCGACTTCTCCGGTCGTGTATTTGGACATAGCTTCCACCTCCTTTCACGCCCAGCATAGCACATGACGCAGCGTCACGAGCAATACCTGACGCAAGGGGATTTTTTAAAAAATCAGCTGAACCACGAGCCGTTGTAGCGCATTTGCGCCTTGTGGAAGATCAGACTTCCCGCAACGAGTCCCGGAACGAGCGCGAGCAGGGAAACGGGACTCTGCACGAAAATGCTCAGGATACCCGTCACGCACAGCCCCGCGCCGATCACGATCTGTCCGATCCCCATCGCACGCGTATAGGCGGGCACGTCTTGCGCTTTCACGTTTTTCGTATGATAGTCGTGCAGCAGATCGATCTTCTGTTTTTTCCAGGTCACGAGTCCCAAAACGATGAGAAGGACGCCGACCGCGGAATAAACGATCACACCGAAAACCATCGCTATGCCTCCTTGCGGTTTATTTTTTTCGCGCAGGCAGTTCCGCGCACAGCGCATCCAGCAGTTCGCGCAGGAACGCCCGGTCATCCACGTTGTCGACAAGCAGCATCTCCTTCGCACCCTCGTACGGCAGCTCCTTTTTCGCATCCGGCATCATGGAAAGAGCGGATCGCGTGGGCTTGACGAGAAACCGGTCGTCGTAAATGCCGCCGATCACCTTGCCGCGGCAATAGAGCACGTACTCCCCCATCATCGGGCGGTAAGAAACGTCGCCCGCGCCGGAGAGCTGATCCAGAATAAAGTCGAGGTACGGTTTGGATGAAGGCATCTGTTTTCTCCCTTAGCGGAATATGTCGAGCTGACGCTCAGCAGTTTTACGAGCGAAAGGCTTCCCTTGGGGGAAGGCTTTTACGTCGGGCGCACCCCGACAAATCCCGATTTATCTTTCCGGCTGCAGCGTGATCACTTCATACCGGCAATGCGATTCGGTGCGGAACGGCACGCGCCATCCGCTCGCGCCGGGACTGACCAGCAGGGTGCGTCCTTCGCCGAGCGCGTAGTCGCCCTTCGTGTAGCTGACCAAGGATAAACAAAGACCGTTCGGGAACAGCTGTCCCGCGTGCGTGTGCCCCGAAAGCTGCAGATCCGTCCCCGCCGCAAGGTTGTCCTTCGCGCGCGTCGGCTGATGATCGACGGTGAGCAGGAACTTTTCCGGCGCGGGATTCACAAGCGACGCGATGTCGGCGCGGAGCTCGGGAACGGCGGCGTCCTCGCGCCCGAGCAGCAGCAGATCCGGCGCAAGGGAAGCGTATTCGTCCGCGAGCACGGTGATCCCGTTCTCACGCATCGCCGCGATCAGTTCCGCTTCGGTATAGTGCAGACCGCCCTTCATGTATTTCGCGTGCTGCACGACCTCGTGATTGCCGAATATGAAATAGACCGGCGCGCCGATCGAGCCGAACAGACGGTACGTCTGCTCCATCTCCGCTTTCTCGGTATAATCGTCGGTGATATCGCCGCCGAGGATCACGGCGTCCGGCTTTTCGTCCCGAATGGCGGCGATCATGTTTTCGGTCGTGCGCATCGGCTGCGAGCTGCCGACGTGCATGTCCGCGACAAACACGATCTTATGGCTCTGCGTCAGCTTCGGCGACGTGTACACGTGCTCGTCCGGCCGCACGATCTGCATATTGACGGTGCCGTACACGAAAAACAGCACGCCCAGCGTCAGGCTGACCGCCTTGGAAACGGCAAACTTTTTTTCACGCTTGCGCACGGCGCGGTAAACGCCGTACAGCACGTCCGCAGCGGCATCCGGCAGCAGCACTGCATAGACGACCACCATCAGCGGCTGCACCGGGCGGAAAAAGACAGGTCCCGCCAGAACGATCACGCCGCATGCGATCGCGCCCAACGCCTTTGCGGCGGTGCGGATCGCGCGCACAGCCTTTTTGCTCTCCTTTTTTCCGAGCACAAACTGGCAGACGGAAAGGATCGCCTGCACGCAGACGAACGCAAGTGACCAGAATACAAACATCTTCATCATAAACGCTCCGTTTTCATGATAATGCATCAAACATCCGGCTGCCCTTGCCGTCCAGCCAGCGCAGCAGATACAGATCTGCCGCGGCGAGCAGGACGCTCCAAATCAGCAAATACAGCCACGCGCCGAGCTTATACCCGATCAGCAGATACAGTCCGCCGAGCAGAAGGCAGACCGCCCAGCTGCCGAAAATGGCGACCATGACCGCGCCGCTCTGCTTGATGGGCACGATCTCGTTCGTCCAGTTCAGCAGCGGCAAGCGCACGCCGATGACCGTATCCGCGAGAGCCGAGAACGCCGAGTACGCAAGGCACGTCACGCAGAGCATTCCTTTCACGGCCGGGGAAGCCGGCACGGCGATCATCGCGCAGACCGCGGCGAGCAGCATCGGCGCCGCCGTCAGGATCAGCTGCGCGGACGCTTTTGCGCGCAGCACCGTCCGGGGACGGATCGGAAGAGACTGCACGACCCACAGGTTCTTTCCCTCGAGCGATACCGAGGGCGCCGCCACGTCGACGAGGCTCGTCAGCATACAGAGCACGGTGCAGATGAGCACGGCAGCGCAGTCCGGTCTGTCGGGCAGAGCCTGCGCCGCTGTCGCGCAGATCGTCTCTCCTTTAAACAGCAGCAGAACGCCGGTCGCCGGGATGAACAGGATGCCCAGCCCGCAGTTGAGCATATAGTTCGCGCTGGACAAAAAGCGGGAGAGCTCTTTTCCAAGCAGCGCCGCATACTGCCCCTTCGCCTTCGCGCGATTCTCGCTTCGCCGGAGTTTTTTCGTACCGGCGCTTGCGGTCGCGATCCGCAGGAAGCTGCGCGAAAGGATCAGCCGCGTCAGCATGAAAAAGACGACTGCCGCCGCGGCAAAAATCAGCGCCGCGAGCACGTCGCCCGTTCCGATCCGGCCGAACAGGTACAGCACGTACGCCGCGCCCTTGATCTTTGCGCCGACCGTCTGGGCGTTCAGCACCAGCGTCTGGATAAACATATTCGCTCTGAAATAAACGACGTAGTAAGCGCCGAAAAACACGAGGGACAGCAGAACGGTGATATAGCTTTTGTTCTTGAGCCTGAGGCTGATCTTCGCGACCACCCAGCCCAGCAGACAGGACAGCAGCAGCACGAACGTCGTCACGCCCAGCAGCAGCACGATCCCGCAGAGCACCCGAAGAACCGTTGCGCCCGCCGTG
>CADAGA010000037.1 GCA_902787275.1 Oscillospiraceae bacterium
GGGCGACACGATCTCGACCGGAACCAAAATCGAACTGGTCAACAGCACCTACGGCACGATCGACAACATCTACACCGTGGTGAACGAAGGCGACCTCGACGGCGACGGCGCGTTTAATTCCGCAGATGATTACGCTCTGCTTCGCTGTTATGCCGCAGGTCTCAGCGCGCCGCAGGAAAATCCCGCAGCGTATGCCGCCGCCGATTTAAACGGGGACGGACTGGTCAATTCCACGGATCTGACCTGTATGCGCGTGCACACAGCAAATTAAAAAATGTTCATGATACAATATGAAAGAAAGGTGGTTTGAAAATGGCAATGGTTAAACGGATTTTGCTTTGGTTTCTGTCCTTGCTGCTCGGTTTGTTGTTTCCTGTCAGCCGCGATACCCCTGACCGTTTGTCGGAAAAGCAGATTCTATACAATTCTCTGCCGCACCCGTATCTGGCGGGTTACTATTCGCCGGACGGATCGGAGATTACCATTACCGGCTTGAAAGTTTTGGATGAATATTATGACGGCGAGCGTCTCTTCCCTTTCATTGAACACGTCGACATCCCGAACGAGATCGACGGTATACCGGTTACTGCCATCGAGAGGGAAGCGTTTCTCTTTAGTGAAGATAAAATCTTGCTTGAAGATGGACAGCACATATCTACCGGGAGTAGTGTTTGGCTTCGGGGTTCGCCCGTTCAAAGTATTACCATTGGCAACAATGTTCGATCGGTAGGGAAATGGGCTTTTGAAGGAATACCGACATTAATTATTGGAAAAAACGTTTCTTTCTGGGAGGGTGGATTTGTCGAATTAAAAAATTGTTTGACCGTATACTGTTACGAAGATTCTTATATAGGTGATTTATATCGACTATATGCCATAGACTGGCCTGTTGAATTTCAAGAATTGGATACGTGGTTCTGTTTCATTGACGAATCCCATTTGATTTCCGAAGAAGCGACGATCGACGAGGATCTGTTCGTGCGCGGTCTGCCGCAGGGGCTGACGGCACAGACGCTGACGGATCATGTGTCCGTGGACGGCGACGCGCTGCTTCGCGTGCAGGGCGACACGATCTCAACCGGAACCAAAATCGAACTGGTCAACAGCACCTACGGCACGATCGACAACATCTACACCGTGGTGAACGAAGGCGACCTCGATGGCGACGGTACATTGGACCTCGATGGCGACGGTACATTGTATTCCGCAGATGATTATGCTCTGCTTCGCTGTTATGCCGCAGGTCTCAGCGCGCCGCAGGAAAATCCCGCAGCGTATGCCGCCGCTGACTTAAACAGGGACGGACTGGTCAATTCCACGGATCTGACCTGTATGCGCGTGCATGCAGCAAATTAAAAAAGGTTCAAATCAAAAAGCACGGGTCTGCAAAATGCAATCCCGTGCTTTTTTGTCGGTTGAATAAAACAGAAAGAATGATTATTCCGCGCGGAAAAAGACAACGCCGGAATGGGGGACGTCGATCCGGGAGAGACCGGCAGGCAGAACGCCGCCTGCGATCTCGGCGCCGGTGCAGTCCTTGACAGTATAGGCATACGCTGTATCGCAGTCCGCGAGCAGGTACGGCTTCGGCGACGCGTTGACGAGCGCGCCCGCGCGAAGGCCGCAAAGCGAAACGTCGTTTTTCGCATACGCCGTGACGACGGCCTCCCCGTCCAGTTCGGCACGCACGAGCGAATAGCCCGCGTGCGGTTCCTCGGCGGTCAGCTCGCCGTCCAGCAGGACGTGCCGGTATCTGCACCAGAAGTCGAGATAGAACCGCAGCATATCCCGATGCGCCTGCGGCAGCGTTTCCATGCGCACGGAGACCTGCGGCACGGCGTACAGGATCGCGGTCATTTGGTCGGCGGCCGTTTCCGCGGATTCCGCCGCGTTCCACATGACCATATCGGAATGGACGGCCGTTTTGCCGCTCGACAGACGCAGCGCGATCGTGCTGCGGCGGTTGGTGCCGGCGGCGTAGGGGCAGTCGCCTGCGCGCAGCATATTGCCGAACCGGCGCATGACCGGTCCGATGTAGCTCTGGCGGAACTCGATGAGGAAATCCGGATCGTCCGTTTTGAGCGAATCGCAGACCTCGTCGAGCAGCTTCTGCACGGCTGCTTCCAGCGAGACGCAGTCCATCGCGCCGTAGTCGGTCGAGGACGAATCGGTCAGATGGAACGAGTCGATGAAGTCGAGCTTCAGACCGTCCAGATGCCACTCGCGCACGGCGGTTCTGTAAGTTTCAACAAGGAACGCGCGGCATTCGGGACAACGCGGGTCGAGGATATACCAGTCGTGCTTTTCGTCGTTGTCGAGATATTTTCCGATGAAGCGCGTATAGTTTTCGCTGTGTACGCCGACGAACGGCACGGAGTACCAGATCATGAATTTCATACCCAGCGCGTGAACCTGATCGGCGAGCGAGGCCATATCGGGGATTTTTTTGCGCGCGAGTTTCCAGTCGCCGCAGAAGGCGTAGCCGCGGTTGTTGTCGTCGGTCTGCCAGCCGTCGTCGAGGATCACGGCTTTCATGCCGTAGGGCGCCGCGAGCGTACACTGCTGCAAGACCTCGTCCGTCGTCACGATCTGATGCAGGCTGTACCAGCAGGAATAGAGCGGTTCGCGCGCGGCTTCCGGCACGCGGCAGGGCGGATAGATCGCGTCCCACCACCGCACGACCTCGCGCAGGGCGGCTTCGTACCGCATCGGGCGAAAGTCCAGACGGATCTGCGCGGCATAATCCTGCAGCGGCGCGGTCTTCTGGGTAAAAAACTCAAAGCGGAACATATATACGGCGCGCTCCTCACTGACGCCGACGCACATGCGGCACGCCTCGGCGGCGTCGGACAGCGCTGCGGTCAGGCGGTTCTCGCCGCTTTGCGTGTGCAGGCAAAGCACCGGCGCGCCGCTTGCGCTGCGGGAGCGGACGTCCGTCCAGCCCCACTCCGCACGGATAAAGCGGTCGTCGCCGGCGTTCGGCGTCCACGCGGCGAACACGTCCGGCAGAAAGCGCTCAAAGGTCAGCACGACCGGTTCGGGAACGGTCGGCGCATCCGCGTGCAGCGAGAGGTTCAGGAACAGGACGCCGTCCGTTTCGGTGTGCGTCAGATCGGCACGGAAAGCGCCGCTTTGCAGCGTGACTTCGCCGAGCGCGGGAATGGTCATTTTCAGCATGGAATACACTTCCTTTCTCAGAACATAGCATAGCATATTATACGGTTGTTTGCAATCGTCTTTCATTGACAAACCTTTTTGAATCAGGTATGATAGGAAACGGTATGGGAAGATTCTTACGAAAGCGGAGATACTATGCGAACAGAATACAAAAACAATATCGCGATGGACCCGTCCGGGTTCGTTCTTCTTTCGGATCACGTGCCGCAGATCGTGCAGGAGATCCGCTATTTTTCCACCTATAATTTCATCGGCGAGCGGATCGACGGGTACGAGGAGCCGTGCGCGCTGCTGACGAAGGAGGCCGCGCGGGCGCTGAAATCGGTCAGCAACGAGATGATCGTG
Organism: Oscillospiraceae bacterium; assembly: GCA_902787275.1. Taxonomy (GTDB): domain Bacteria; phylum Bacillota; class Clostridia; order Oscillospirales; family Acutalibacteraceae; genus UBA1425. The sequence continues at coordinate 3,523 of CADAGA010000037.1, forward strand.
ATGGGGTACCGGCTGAAGGTGTTCGACGCCTATCGTCCCGCTTGCGCGGTCAGACATTTCGTGCTCTGGGGCATCGAGGATCAGGATATCCGCATGAAGCCGTACTTCTATCCCGACCTCGAAAAGCAGTCGCTCTTTATCGAAGGATACATCGCCAAAAACTCCAGCCACAGCCGCGGCAGCGCGGTCGATCTGACGCTGCTGGACATGCGCACCGGCAAGGAGGTCGACATGGGCAGCCCGTTCGATCTGTTCAGCGAGGTGTCGCATCCGGATTACCGCGGCATCACGCAGGAGCAGTACGAAAACCGCATGCTTGTGCAAAAGGTCATGGTGCGCAACGGGTTCCTGCCGCTGAGCTGCGAATGGTGGCATTTTTCGCTGAAGGAGGAACCGTACCCGGATACGTACTTTGAATTCCCCGTCTCCTCCGCCTATCTGAAAAGATGACCGCGAGGCCCGGAGAACGGCACGTAAAAAAGAATTTTAAAAAAACCCTTTACAATCCGGTTTTTCCGTGGTATAATACCCTTTGCCTGTTTCTCGGTTCAGGGAGCAAGCCGCCTTGCGGCAGTCACCTGCCCTGTACTGGGTGCATGGAAAACTATTAAATGAGGTGAAAGAAATGACAGCAGCAGAAAAAACCGCGATCATGCAGGAATACGCGACGCATGAGGGCGACACCGGTTCTCCCGAGGTTCAGATCGCCGTCCTGACCAAGCGCATCAACGACCTGACCGAGCACCTGAAGGTGCACAAGAAGGATCATCATTCCAGACGCGGCCTTCTCAAGATGGTCGGTCACAGACGTAACCTGCTTGCCTACCTGCAGAAGGTGGACATCGAGCGTTATCGTTCGATCGTTGCAAGACTGGGTCTGCGTAAATAACATCCAACACAGGGGCGGCTGCTACCCGGCCGTCCCTGTGCTTGCATTTTTGCAAGCAAATCGTCTATCACCGCATCCCGCGGACGGCTTTAGCAGTGCATCGACTGTTTGAGCATTCAAACAGCGGATCTATTGCTAAGACCGAATGGGGCTGCGGAATTATAAAAAAAGGAGTTTGAGCAATGTTTTTCAAGGATTTCAAAACCTTCCGCACCGAGATCGCCGGCCGCCCGTTCGTGGCGGAAGTCGGCAAGATGGCGCAACTCGCAGGCGGCTCCGTGCTGGCGCGCTACGGCGAGACCGAAGTGCTCTGCACCGCCACCATGTCCGTAAAGCCCCGTGAAGGCGTCGATTGCTTCCCCCTGTCCTTGGACTTCGAGGAGAAGCTCTATTCCGTAGGCAAGATCCCCGGTTCCTTCCAGCGCAGAGAAGGCCGCGCCAGTGAAAAGGCGACGCTTGCCGCACGTGTGATCGACCGCCCGATCCGTCCGCTGTTCCCGAAGGATATGCGCAACGACGTCGGCGTCGTGGCGACCGTCATGTCCGTCGATCCCGACTGCGCGCCCGACATCACCGCGATGCTCGGCGTTTCCATCGCCCTTTCGATCTCCGAGATCCCGTGGGACGGCCCGATCTCCGGCGTGTCCGTCGGTCTGTGTGACGGCGAGCTGGTCATCAACCCAACCGAGGCGCAGCGCGAGACGTCCGATCTGCAGCTGACCGTCGCGTCCACCGCGGATCTCGTCGCCATGATCGAGGCCGGCGCCAACGAAGTGGACAACGATACGATGTACGACGCGATCATGTTCGGCCATGCCGAAAATCAGCGCATCGTGGAATTCATCAAGGGCATCCAGGCCGAAGTCGGCAAGGAAAAGATCGACTTCCCGTCCAACGATCCTGATCCCGAAATGTTCGAGGCAATCAAGGAATTCGCCATCGAGGACGTGCGCGCAGCGCTCGATACCGACGACAAGCGCATCCGCGACGAGCGGCTCAAGCCGATCTACGCCGCCGTGCATGAAAAGTTCGACGAGATCTATCCCGACAGCGAATTCATGATCGAGGATTGTCTTTACAGACTGCAGAAGTTCGTCGTGCGCCGCTGGCTGCTGGACGACAACAAGCGTGTCGACGGCCGCGGCATCAACGAGATCCGTCCGCTGAACGCGGAGATCGATCTGCTGTCCCGCGTCCACGGCTCCGGTATGTTCACCAGAGGCCAGACGCAGGTGCTGACCGTCACGACGCTTGGCACGATGAGCGACTGCCAGCTGCTTGACGGCATCGACAAGCAGGACAGCAAGCGCTACATGCATCACTACAACTTCCCGTCCTATTCCGTCGGCGAGACCCGCCCATCCAGAGGCCCCGGCCGCCGCGAGATCGGTCACGGCGCTCTCGCAGAACGCGCGCTGCTGCCGGTGATCCCCTCCGTCGAGGAGTTCCCGTACAGCATCCGTCTCGTGTCCGAGGTCCTTTCGTCCAACGGTTCCACGTCGCAGGGCTCCGTCTGCGGCTCCACACTGTCGCTGATGGCGGCAGGCGTGCCGATCAAGGCGCCCGTCGCCGGCATCTCCTGCGGTCTGATCACCGAGGGCGACCGCTTCATGACGATGGTCGACATCCAGGGTCTTGAGGACTTCTTCGGCGACATGGACTTCAAGGTCGCCGGAACGAAGAAGGGCATCACCGCCATCCAGATGGATCTGAAGGTACACGGTCTGACGCCCGCGATCATCCGCGAAGCGCTCGACAAGACGTACACGGCCCGCTGCTACATCCTCGACGAGATCATGCTGCCCGTCATCGCTGAGCCGCGCAAGGAGCTGTCCAAGTACGCGCCCAAGATGCTGACCACCAAGATCTCGCCCGACAAGATCGGCGATGTCATCGGCAAGCAGGGCAAAGTCATCCAGAAGATCTGCGCCGAGTGCGACTGTAAGATCGACGTGGAGGAAGACGGTTCCATCTTCATCAGCTCTCTCGACCTCGACAACGCCAAGCGCGCGCTGGATATTATCGAGACGATCGCCAAGGATCCCGAACCCGGCACGTTCTACAAGGGCGTCGTCACCCGCATCATGGACTTCGGCGCATTCGTCGAGATCGCGCCCGGCAAGGAAGGCCTCGTCCATATCAGCCGTCTGGACGTCAAGCGCGTCGGCAAGGTCGAGGACGTGGTCGCAGTCGGCGACGAAGTGATCGTCAAGGTCACGGAGATCGACGACCAGGGCAGACTGAACCTCTCCCGCCGCGATGCGCTCATCGAGCTCGAAGGCATGAAGCCCGAAAACGACATCGACGAGGATCGTCCGCGCCGTCCGCGCCGCGACAACCGCGAAGGCGGCGGCGAACATCGCCGTCCCCGTCGCGATTTCAACAACAAGAAATAAGGATTTGTAAAGTACAGCGCCCCGCCGACCGCAGGGCGCTGTTTTTGAAGAAGAATGGGAGGATTTGCTGTGTTTATGAAGATTTTGGTCAAGCTGGTCAGTCTGTTCCTGTCCCTCGTGATGACGCTCAGCGCGCCGCTCGGGCTGGTCACGGGCAGTAAAGAAGCGAAGATCGCCCGCGCAAAGGCGGATTGCCGCGTCAGTTTCGCGACCATCTCCGACATCCATCTGCGCGGCAATTTCAAGCTGATCTTCCAGGGCATGCTCGAGCTGGGGCTTGCGGATATGGAGCGCGCGAAGGACAAGCTGGACGCTGTCGCGTTCGTGGGCGACATCACCGACCATGGTTACTACGAGCAGTGGGACGTGTTTGAGGACGCCGTTACCAAATACGATATTGCAAAAAACACAATGGTGGTAGTTGGCAACCATGACACGTGGGGTCCGAACCGCGACGAGTTTGACAATCCCGAGGACGGCGTGAAGCCGACCTTTATCCATTATAATAAAACGATCTCCGACAGGGACGTCACGGAAATGTATTATTCCGACGTCATCAACGGATACTATTTTATCGCACTGGGCTCGGAAGCGGATCACACGGACGCGTATCTGAGCGACACGCAGCTGCAGTGGTTTGCGCGTGAAATGGAAAAGGCCGCCGCGACCGGTCTGCCGATCTTCGTGCTGATGCATCAGCCCGTCAACGAAACGCACGGACTGCCCTACAGCTGGGAAAAAGAAAAAGACGACCCGCCGGAAAAGGGCGGCATCGGCGAGCAGTCCGCGCAGGTCGAGCAGATCCTGAAGAAGTACGACAACGTGTTTTACATCAGCGGCCATATCCACGGCGGATTCAAAAACGCCGGCAGCAAGATCGGTCCGGAGTATGCCTCGGTGGAAACCATGGAGAATGACAACGGCAATCCGGTCACGCTGATCAATCTGCCCTCGTATATGTATTTTGATTTTGTCCGCGGCGGACATCTGGCCAACGGCTGCGGCTGGGTGATCGAAGTCTACGACGACGAAGTGCTGCTGCGCGCGAGAAACTTTGCCACCGGCACGTGGCTCACGCGGTACGACCAGACCGTCGAACTGGTCGGGTGAACGAGCGGAAAAGCGGAATTTGTCGAGCTGACGCCCGACGAATTTCGTGTGATGTGCACTCGTGGCGCGTGATGTTTCCCTTCGGGAAGTGATGTTTTCCGCGTTGCGGAAAGTGATGTGTTTTGCTGACGCAAAACGTTTCGGACGGGCTTCGCCCGTCGCAAAGCGAAAACACATCACGTGCGACAGCACGCATCACTTTGCGAAGCAAAACATCACTTCGGGATTTGGCAAAGACAAATCCCGATTGATTAAAGTGAGCTTTTCAATATCATCAGAATAAGAAAATGAAAAAAGCACGCCTCGGCGTGCTTTTTTTGCTGGTCGGAGTGGAGGGATTTGAACCCCCGACATCCTGCTCCCAAAGCAGGCGCGCTACCAACTGCGCTACACCCCGTTCCGGTGTTCAGTTTGCGATCTTGATCGGCTGGAAGCCCTTGCCGAACTGCAGATTGCCGTTGCTTTCATCCAGCAGGACGATCGTCTGGAAGTTCTGATTCAGACTGGTCAGCGACGCGTTGAGCTGCGTGTTCGGTTTGCCGGTCGCGTCGCAGATCAGAAGGAATGCGTTTTTCGATTCGCCCGCCAGACGCAGCACGTGGGCGCGCCCCTCCGTATCGAGCGCGATCTCCAGCACGGAGAAGGTCTCCAGATCGAACCGCGGCACGATCAGAAAAACGTCGTCTCCGGTCGCGTCGATCGTTTTCATGCTCAGGAACGTGTCCTTGTCGATCTGGGAAAACTGCTTCTGCCGCAGCGTTTCCAGATTCTCCGTATAATTTGCGCGCGAGCCGACGTACTGCATCGCGCAGAGCGTATTGTCGTACCAGCTCACGCAGTCGATCATTTTTTCAAGTCCCAGATGACCGGCGGTCGTGATGACGAACGTGTTTTCCGGGGCGGAGGGTTCCTCCGGCAGCGGCGCCTTTTTGAACGGAAGCGCGCACGAAGCCGTAGTCAGCAGAACCGCCGCAACAGTCAGCAGTGCGATCCATTTGCGCATAGAAACCCCTCCTTCAAAACGTGTAGAAATATTATACCGCTATTTTACGAAAAAAGCAAGTATTTCTGTTAAGACAGCCGCAGCAAAGAATACCGTTCGCACGGGCCGATGACTTCCTTCGGCATTTCATCCAGCGTCGTCAGGCAATTCAGGAACGTCTGCGTCTGGTCGAACATCAGCGCGGCGTCGAATTTTTCCATCTCGTGCGTCGGACTGACGACGCACAGACTGTCCGGCGCGGTCACGAGCGCGATCTCGGGGATGTGGGAATTGAACAGCGGCTGTCCCTCGCCGAAGTGCAGGAAATTGTGGCCGCGCAGCGTGACGGTGCGCACGCGCTCCCTGCCCTCGAGCGCGGAATAATACACGTCGTCCATCATGCGGTTGCCGGTATAGACCAGCTCCGGTGCGATCTCGCCGGTGCTTTCATAGGTATTGCCGTCCGGCTGCCAGTCCCGGCAGCCCAGGTGCTCGATCGACACGCCCGCAACGGCTTTGATGTGGCCGCGCTTGCCGTTCCACAGATCGGGGTGTTCCGCCAGCCATTTGGACGTCGCCTGTACGCCGCCGCCGAGGATGTCCTTGAAATCCGGCAGACGGAAATGACCGGTCGCAAAAACGAAAATGTGCCGGCGCCGCAGCGGTTTATCCCGCAGCGTGCGCAGCAGCGCCAGGAGTGCGGCGGGACCGTTTTCCTCGATGCAGTTGGTGCCGTCGGTGTGCGTGTTGACGATCACGGCCTCGTCGCCGTTCTGCCCGTCGAGCATGCAGTAAAAGCTCTCCGTTTCGCAGTTGTGTTCCCACTCCGCTTCGAGCGTGAACGTCGCGCGCTTTCCCGCCTGCGCGGCTTCGATCAGCCTTTGCCCCGTCGTCTCGTTGACCCAGAGCGCGGGAATGCCCTGGTAGTCCATGATGAACGGCAGATACTGTCCCTCGGCCAGCGCGTCGGGGATGCCCTGCCAGATGCAGATCGCGGCTTTGGCGCCCGCCGTTTTTGCCGCGGCAAGGATCGGGAAGTTGACGAACGAAGTTGCCACGGGACCGCTGTAATTCTGCGGCAGGTGCAGATCCTCCGGCTGCGAACGGCGCTCGTCGAACGCGACCCGCGACGGCAGCTGATTGAGGTTGTTCACGCGGATGACCGCGATCTTGCCGCGCGCGCGGAAATAGGCAAGGCGCTGGCTTTCGAGCAGCGCAAGCTCCGCCGTGATGCCGCCGGGCGGTGTTTCGCCGGAATACGGAAACACGGACGAGATGGGGATCTCCTCGGTACGGGTCGCTTCATGAAGCACAAGAGAAGCGCTTTTCGCCTCCCAGCGGTTGAAAAAGTACGGGTCGCTGTAGACCTTCAGACCCATTTTGCGGATCTCGTCCTTCAGATATTCGATATACCGCTTGTGCGCCGGCGAGCCGGTCAGACGAACGCCGAAGCTGTTCATCGTTTCCACCTCGCGCCGCAGGGCGTCGGCGTCGGTATAGTCATGCAGATCGTATTTCACAGAGAGCACCTCCTAATGTACAGATTCAGAACAGAGTATCAAAAAGCTGCCCGGTTTTCGGCGGGAACGCGTCACGCTTCGCGCACGACCGCGCACGTTTTCACGCCGAAGTAGAGAAGCCGCTCCGCCGCCTGCGCGTCGATGCGCTCGCCGCACAGCACGATCGGCACTGCGGGCGGACAGGTCACGGACACGCTCGCGGCGATGCGGCCGACGCAGCGTTCGGTCGGCAGAACTTCCTGCGGCGCGAGACACGCCTCGCGCACGGACACGGCCTGCTGCGGCACGCAGTACGCCGGCGGTGTTTCGGTCAGCGGTGCGCGGCGCGGCAGAGTCGACAGCGCCTTCTGCAGTCGCGGCAGCTCGGCGCTGTTTTCCGGCGTGAGCATGCAGACCAGATGATCCGGATCGTGCAGCTCGCAGAAGATGTTTTCCGCGGTGAGGACGTCGGCGAGCGCGTCGCCCGTGTATCCGAAAGGCTTCGGGCGGACGGTCAGCTTCAGCGGCTCGCTGCCGCACAGCCGAAAGCCGCGATCGGCAAGTTCGTTTTTCAGCGCCGACACATGCGGCAGAAATGCGGCAAGGCGGTCGGGATACGTTTCCAGATACGGATTCGCCCGGTCGAGCGACTGCAAAATGAGGTAGGACGGGCTGCTCGAGCCGAACAGCGCGAGCGCGTCCTTGACCTGCTGCGCCGAAAGACCGAGACGCGGCGACGCGTGCAGATAGGCGCCGCCCGTCAGAACCGGCAGCGTTTTATGCGCGGAATCGCAGCAAAGATCCGCGCCGAGATCCATGGGATGCAGCGGCTGCGGCAGAAAATGCAGATAGGCGCCGTGCGCGTTGTCGACGAGCAGCAGCACGCCGTGCCTGTGGCAAACCTGCGCGATCGCGGCAACGTCGGCGAGATTGCCGAGATAGTCCGGCGAAGTGAGATAAACCGCGCCGGGACGCACGGCAAGCAGCGCTTTTTCCAGGGCTTGCGGCGTGACGGTACAGCTCTGGTACGCCTCGTCCGGCTGCGGATGCAGCCACCGCACGTCGAGATCTAGCAGCGCTGCCGCGGACAAAAACGCCTTATGAACGTTGCGCGCCGCCAGCACGGCGGAACGGCCGGTGATCTGCCGCGCCAGCAGCAGCATTGCACGGATGCAAAGCGACGAACCCTCGGCGGAATAGAACGTCGGGCAGGCGAACAGCCGCGACGCGTTCGCTTCGCTGTCGGCGATGATCCCGTCCGTCGCGTACAGGTTGCCCGCGCCGTCGATCTCCGTGACGTCCAGAGGCTCGCAGCCGAGGAAGGTTTTGCCCTTGTGCCCGGGCATGTGCAGGCGCACGGGATCGCGCGCTGCGTAGCGCTGCACGAAATCGCAGATCGGCGTGTTCATGCGTCGTCTCCCAATTCGGCTTCCACGGCGGCAAGGATCGCGCACTCCATGCGCTTGCGGAACAGCTCACAGCCGTATTTGTAAACGCCGCGAACGCTGCCCGTCGCATGGTAGGCGTTTGCCGCGCAGCCGCCGGAGCAGTAGAGCTTCGCCCAGCAGTCGCGGCAGTCGGGACGCGCGTAGACGTTGCACGCCGCAAATTCCGACTGTACGGCCGTATTCGTCACACCGTGCCAGATGTCGCCCAGGCGGAACGCCTCGTCGCCGACGAACTGGTGGCATGGGTACAGGTCGCCCCACGGCGTGACCGCCATGTATTCCGTGCCTGAGCCGCAGCCGGAAATGCGCTTGTAGATGCACGGTCCCGCGGTCAGGTCGATCATGTAGTGGTAGAAGGTGAAGGGCTTGCCCGCCTTGCGGCGGCGGATCATCAGATCGGCAAGCTCCTCGTATTGACGCAGCACGACGGGCAGATCATCCTGCGTGAGCGCGGACGGATCGTCCGCGGCGCAGACGACCGGCTCCATGCTCAGTTCCGTGAAGCCAAGATCGAGCATCGTTTCGATATCGCGCAGAAAATCGGGATTCGCATGCGTGAACGTGCCGCGTATGTAATAGTTCTTGCCCCCGCGCGCTTCGACGAGTTTTTGAAACTTCGGAACGATCGTGTCCCAGCTGCCGCGTCCGGCGTAGTCCACGCGGAAACGGTCGTGGATCTCCTTGCGGCCGTCCAGGCTCAGCACGACGTTGTGCATCTCGCGGTTGGCGAAGTCGATCACGTCGTCGTCAATGAGCATGCCGTTGGTCGTCAGGGTGAAACGGAAGTTTTTCTTTGCGTCCTTTTCGATCCCGCGCGCATACGCGACGAGCTGCTTGACGACGTCGAAATTCAAAAGCGGCTCGCCGCCGAAAAAGTCCACCTCGAGATTGCGGCGCGTGCCGGAGTTTTCCACGAGAAAATCGAGCGCGCGCTTGCCGACTTCAAAGGACATCACGGCGCGCTCGCCGTGGTATTTGCCCTGGCTTGCGAAGCAGTAGGAGCAGTTGAGATTGCACGTGTGCGCGACGTGCAGACACAGCGCCTTGACCACGCCCGCGGTCTTTGCCTTCAGATCGCCCGCCATCGGCTCGAACGTGTCGGGCGTGAACAGTGCGCCGGCGTCGCGCAGGGCTTCGATCTGGCTGTAGCATTCTTCGAGTTCATCGGCGGTCACTTCGGGATCGCCGGCGTATTTTTCCGCGGTCATGCGCAGCACTTCCGCCTTCGGATGCGCCTCGAACAGTGCGATCATATCGTATGCAGCGTCATCCACGACGTGCACCGCGCCGGAGCATACGTCCAGCACGATATTGCGTCCGCCGAGTTTGTATTGGTGGGTCATAGCGTCTCCTTTATTTTGCAGTTTCAAATCGCTTTACATTATAAACTATAAGCGGCGAAGAAACAAGGGCTTTTGAACCGAAAAAACCGCGGGGCGCGATTGCGCCCCGCGATATTCGTTTGCGGGTTCTTATTTGGTTTCCTTCTGCGTGTTTTCGCAGGCCTGGTTCGCGATGCCGCAGCTGGTCTTGCACGCGGACTGGCAGGAAGTCTGGCACTCGCCGCAGCCGCCGTTCTTCGCGCTCTCGCAAAGATTGCGGGTCTTGATGGTCTGGATATGTTTCATAGTTTTTCCCTCCGTTTCATTTTCTGCACATAGTATAGCAGACACGGCGGACACTGTCAAGAAAAAATAGTATTTGCAAAAACACGGATTGTATGGTATAATGCTGCAGACTATTATGGAAAGGAAGCCGATACTATGCCCGCACTTATCGTTGAGATTTTGCGCATCGCCCTGCCGATGGCGTTCGGCTGGATTGCAGCGCAGGCGACCAAGATGATTATTTTTGCCATTCAGAAAAAACCGCTCGATCTGTTCTGCAGCGGCGGCATGCCCAGCACGCACACTGCGTCCACGATCGCCGTGGTCACACACATTGCCATCACGGAGAACTTCAAGGGCAGCATCTTCGCGCTGGCGCTGGTGTTCGGCATCGTGACGGCGTTCGATGCGTGCAACGTGCGCCTGCAGTGCGGCCGCGTCACGGAAAAGGTGAACGTCCTGATCGACAAGGCGTTCGCGTCCGACGATCCCGAAAAGCCGGAAAAACTGAAGGTCATCAAGGGGCATACGATCCCCGAGGTGCTGGTCGGCGCGGTCATCGGCGTCGCGGTCGGAACGGTGTTCTGGCTGATCGAAGGCAAAATTTTTGCATAATTTCCACAAAATTTTTAAAAAAAGGCTTGCTTTTTTCGGAAATATGTGGTATAGTGATGATGCAAAGAGATCCTCTTTGCAAATCAATAGATGAGGAGAATGTCCTATGGATGCGATTCTTGCTATGGTCCAGAACCTCCTTTCTTTCCTCAAGGAAGGTAAAGCAGCCGGTATCATCGCCATCATCCGTGATTTCTTCGCGAAGATCATTCCGACAGCATAATGATTCTGCACGCGGCTCTCATTTTATATGGGAGCCGCATTTTTTTGTTTTTACGGAGGGACTATGGAACTGTTTGAAAAAACGCTGGAACAGGAGTACAAATACGAAGGGCGGATCATCAATCTGCGTGTGGACAAGGCGGAGCTGCCGAACGGGCAGACCTGTACGCGCGAGGTGGTCGAGCACAACGGCGGCGTGACGGTCGCCGCACTGACGAATGAGGGAGAGCTGCTGTTCGTGCGGCAGTTCCGCTATCCGTACGGCGAGGTCGTGCTGGAGCTGCCCGCCGGCAAGCTCGAAAAGGGCGAGGACCCGTTCCGCGCAGGCATCCGCGAGCTGCGGGAGGAGACGGGCGCCGTGGCGGAAAAGTACGTCGATCTCGGCAAGTTCTATCCGTCGCCCGGCTACTGCGGGGAGATCATCCATCTGTACGGCGCGACCGGCATCACGTTCAAGGAGCAGGCGCTGGACGAGGATGAATTCCTCAACGTCGAAAAGATCCCGCTGTCCACGGCCGTGGAGATGGTGCTCAACAACGAGATCCCCGACGGCAAGACGCAGGCCGCCGTGCTGAAGATGGCGATGCGCACGTGGTACGAGGAGGAGTCGAAATGAACGTCGTTCTGGCGTCCGCTTCACCGCGCAGACGCGAGCTGCTGCAGACGGCGGGCGTGACGTTTACCGTAAAAGTGTCCGACGCCGACGAGCATATCGAGCCGGACACGCCGCCGCACGAGGCGGTCATGTCCCTGGCACGGCAGAAGGCGCAGGCCGTCGCGAAGTCCTGCCCCGACGATCTGGTGATCGGCGCGGATACGGTCGTCGTGTACGACGGCGCGATCCTCGGCAAACCCGCCGACGAGGCCGACGCGGCGCGGATGCTGCGCATGCTTTCCGGCAAAACGCATACCGTATTTACGGGCGTGTGCATCGTTCGCGCGGGAAAGACGGAAACCTTTTTCGAGCAGACGCAGGTCACGTTCTATCCGCTGACCGAGCGGGAGATCGCGGAGTACGTCGCCACGCGCGAGCCGATGGACAAGGCGGGCGCCTACGGCATCCAGGGACGCGGCTGCACGCTGGTGCAGTGCATCTGCGGCGATTATTTCAACGTCGTCGGTTTGCCGGTCGCGGCGCTGTGCCGGCGGCTGCGGGAATACGCTTGACAGAGGTATTTTATTCAACTATAGTGTAAGTTGATGTCACGAATAGAATTCAACAGGAAAGGTGTTGTTTTTATGCGAAAAACGGATGTTGTCGTCATCGGCGCCGGTGCGGTCGGCTGTGCGGTCGCGCGGGAGCTGACGAAGTACAAGGTGGGCGTGATCGTGATCGACAAGAACGAGGACGTCGGCGGCGACGCTTCCAAGTCGAACAGCGCGATCATCCATACCGGATATGACGCCGCTCCCGAAACGCTCGAATCGCAGCTCGTCGTCGCGGCGAACCCGATGTACGACGCGCTCACGCGTGATCTGGACGTGCCGTTCAAGCGCGTCGGCGCGATCCTGCCCGCCATCACCGACGAGCAGTTCGCGCAGCTGCCTGCGATCAAGGAAAAAGCGTTCCGCAACCGCGTGTACGACGTGGAGTATCTGTCGGGCGAGCAGCTTCTTGAGATGGAGCCGAACCTCAATCCGGCGGTCAAGGGCGGTCTGTACATCCCGCGCGAGAGCATCATCGATCCGTTCATCTACGTGCAGGCGCTCGCCGAGAACGCGGTCGCCAACGGCGCGGAGTTCATGCTCGGCACAAAGGTCATCGGCATCACCGCGGAAAACGGAAAAATCCGTTCCGTGCAGACGACCGACGGCGACGTCGAGACGAAATACGTCGTCAACTGCGCCGGCCTCTACTGTGACGAGATCGCGGATATGGTCGGCAAGGCGGAATACGAAGTCGTCGCGCGCAAGGGACAGTTTTATATCCTCGACAAAAACACGTCCTGTCAGGTCAATCACATCGTGCTGCCTATCCCGACGAAAATCACCAAGGGCAAGCTGATGTGCCCGACGATCCACGGCAACATGCTCGTCGGTCCGACCGCCGAGGATCAGCCGTCCAAGACGGACAAATCCACGAGCGCGGAGGGTCTCGAGAGCATCGCGCGCGACGTGCGCAATCTCGTGCCGAACGTCAACCTGCGCGAGACCATCACGCAGTACAGCGGCCTGCGCCCGAACCGCAAGCCCGAGGGGCTGCATTTCGATATGTGGGACGATCTGGAAGGCTACGTCAATCTGTCCGGCGTGCGCTCGACCGGCCTGACGCTGAGCGTTTCGATGGGCAAATACGTCGTGCAGCAGATGCTGTACCACGGCGCGGAATTCGAGCTGAAATCAGACTTCATCCAAAAGAGAAAAGGCATCGTCAAATTCTGTGAACAGACACCCGAAAAGCAGGACGAGCTGATCCGTGAGGACCCGCGCTACGGCAATATCGTCTGCCGCTGCGAAACGGTCACCGAGGCGGAGATCGTGCAGGCGATCCACCGTCCGCTCGGCGCACGCAGCGTGGACGCCGTCAAGCGCCGTGTCGGCGCGGGCATGGGACGCTGTCACGGCGGCTTCTGCGGTCCGAAGGTCATCGAGATCCTCGCGCGTGAGCTCGGCTGCCCCGCCGAAGCGATTTGTAAAAACGATCCCGGCTCCGAGATGGTGACGGGAAAGAACCGTTCGTGAGGAGGAGAGAGCGTTATGTATACGATTCAATGTGACGTTGCCGTCGTGGGCGCAGGCCCCGCCGGTCTTGCCGCGGCCGTCGCCGCCAAGGAAAACGGCGCCGCACGCGTGCTCGTGATCGAACGGGACAACGCGCCGGGCGGCATCCTGCAGCAGTGCATCCATCCCGGCTTCGGTCTGACCCGCTTCAACGAGGAGCTGACCGGTCCCGAATATTACAGCCGCTTTACGGAAAAGGCCGAGGCGCTCGGCGTGGAGTATCTTTTGGATTCCATGGTGCTGGACGTCGACGCGGACGGCGGAAAAGTGACGTGCGTCAACGGGAAATACGGCGTGACGAACGTCGAAGCGGGCAGCGTCGTGCTGGCGATGGGCTGCCGCGAACGCACGCGCGAGAGCATCGTCATCCCCGGCTCCCGTCCTGCCGGTCTTTACACTGCCGGTTCGGCGCAGCGGCTCATCAACCGCCAGAACATCATGGTCGGCAAAAAGGTCGTTATCCTCGGCTCCGGCGACATCGGCATGATCATGGCGCGCCGCATGACGCTCGAGGGCGCCGAGGTCGTGATGGTCGTCGAGCTGATGGACTACCTCGCGGGTCTGACGAGAAACCGCGTGCAGTGCCTCGACGATTTCGGCATCCCGCTGCGCCTGGGGCACACGATCACGCGCATCGAGGGCGAAAAGCGCGTAACGGGCGTTTACGTTGCGCCTGTGGATGAAACCAAAAAACCGATCGCGGAGAAAGCGGAATTCGTGCCGTGCGACACGGTGCTGTTCTCCGTGGGTCTGATCCCCGAAAACGAGCTGACGCGCAAGGCTTCGATCGCCATCGACGGCAAAACGAACGGTCCCGCGGTCAACCAGTATATGCAGACGACGAAGCCCGCGGTGTTCGCGTGCGGCAACGTCGTGCACGTCAACGATCTGGTGGACAACGTCAGCGCCGAGAGCGAACAGGCCGGCAAATATGCCGCGCGTTATGCGGCCGGAAAATTCCCGGCGGCCAAGGGCGAAGCGGTCTGCAAGCCGGGTGCGAACGTGCGCTACATCTGCCCGCAGAAGATCGTGCTGTCCGACGAGGCGGAAAAAGTGAATCTGTATTTCCGCGTGCTGTCACCCGCGCGCGACGTGACGCTGCGCGTCCGGTGCGGCGACACGATCCTCGCACAGAAGAAGGAATTCCGCGTCAATCCCGGCGAGATGAACAGCATCGCCGTGAATACGGCCGACGTTGCCGACGGCGAGATCGTCGTTGAGGTCATGTAAGGGGGCTGGACAAAATGAAAAAAGAGATCATCTGTACGGTTTGTCCGCGCGGCTGCGCGATCACCGTCGAGGGCGGCGACGGCAAAGTCACGTCCATCGAGGGCAACGGCTGCAAACGGGGACTGTCCTTTGCCGAAACAGAATTCACGTCGCCCGTGCGTCTGCTGACGTCGACCGTCCGCGTCGCGGGCAAAGAAAACGAGCTGCTGCCCGTGCGCACGAGAACGCCGATCCTGCGCGACAAGCTGTTCGACGTGATGAACGCGATCCGGGCGACGACCGTCACGCTGCCGGTCAAGCAGCACGACGTTGTGATATCCGACGTCTGCGGTACCGGCGTCGACGTCATTGCTTCGCGCGATATGGAATAAGCCGAACCAAACCAAACCGTAGTATCAAGCGATCCGCCTTTCGGGGCGGGTCGTTTTTTCCTCATCACAAAAAACCGTGAAGATCGAAACAAAACAGACCTTGTCTATTGCGTCTCGCGGAATTATGTGGTATTATTAAACTGATTTATTTTACGCACAGGAAACGAAAAACTGCATATAAGGAGTTTGTATGATGAAGACGTTTTGGAAACGGACTTTAGCGGTATGGCTGGCGGCAGCACTGCTGGCCGCAGCTTCGCCTGCGGTGGGGATCGCGGGTATGACGAACTTGCTCTCCGTCACCGCGGCGGCGGAAACGCTTTCCGGTTCCTGCGGCGCAAACGACAGCAATGTCACGTGGAGTTTGGACACGCAAACCGGCGCGCTGACGATCAGCGGGGCGGGTGCGATGAAGGACTATTCTTCTGGTTCTTATTCTACTCCATGGTATTTGCTCTCTGTCAAAACCGCGACGATCGGCAGCGGCGTGACACGCATCGGCAATTATGCCTTCTCCGGCTGCACGAAACTTGCGCGTGTGACGATCCCGGACAGTGTGACAATCATCGGCGGTTCGGCCTTCTACGGCTGCACGGGACTGACGAGCATGACCATCCCGGACAACGTGACGAGCATCGACAGTTCTACCTTCTCCGGCTGCACGGGACTGACGAGCGTGACGATCCCGGACAGTGTGACGAGCATCGGCGTTTCGGTCTTCTACGGCTGCACGGGACTAACGAGCGTGACCATCCCGGACAGTGTGACAATCATCGGCGGTTCGGCCTTCTACGGCTGCAC
>CADAGA010000038.1 GCA_902787275.1 Oscillospiraceae bacterium
CTGGTGTTCGCGCATCGCCAGCATCCGGTTCTCCGCCTCGAGGTGTTTTCTTTTCAGCAGTTCCTTTACGGCAAAATAGAACATCAAAACCATCGCAAGCCAGAAAATCAGCAGCACGATCTGGGAAAGCAAAGCGTAAACACTCGAAGTTTTTCCGATAGTCGGGTCCTCTAGGATGGGCTTGAGCAGCATGCTGAATACAAAGAGGGTCACCGAAAACACGATCGTTGCGTACCAGACGTTGGAAACGTCCAGCCGGACGATAAGGTAACTGCCGTATTCTAAAAACATATGCGTCAGCAGGATGGCGGTCAGGATGCAGATCGTAATCAGGACGATCTCATACCGCGTCCCGACCGGATAGGAACCGGTCATCACGTGGTACAAACGGGAAGTAACTCTGGTAAGGATCGAAAGCAGAGAAACAACCGCAAAGAAAACCGTCAGAGATTGGCGCACCGGCGCTTTCACACACAGCAGATACGCAGCAAAAAACAGCGGGAACAGGATCAGCACCAAAACGTCCTCGCTGGTGTTTTTGATGAAACTGAACCGATACCCGAGCCACGAAAAAAACGGGATTGCGGCGCTCAGCGACAGACCCACGATCAATGCCGTTTTGAGCCGGGTGAAGCGGAGCTTATTCTTCATCGGGAGAAAGCAAAGCAGCGCAGCCGGAAAAAAGACGAGCTGCGGCAATAACAAATCCAGCATTACGTTACACCCTCCCGAATTTTTGCGAATTTGTAATTAAACCACGTTTCACGCAGTTCTTTTCCTCTCTTTTTGTTGACCGGCAGCGACGTGCCGTTCGTCAGGTAGCAGAGGTTGTCCTCGATCGCTTTTATGTAATCCATGTTGACGACCACGCCCTTCATCAGGGTCAGGAACCGCTCGTCCAGCCTGTCTATCGCCACGGTGAAGGTCATGCGCGTGCGGTAATCGCCGCCGTTCCGGTCCGTGATCGCGATATAGTTCCCCTGCGTTTCCAGCGAGACCAGATCGGATAACGGGATCGAGTAGTCGTTGCGGGAATAGGAAAAGGAGAACGCGCGTTCCTGCCTGTCGCTGCGCAGCAGAAAGTGATCGAGCGCGTTGAACAGCTCACCCTGCTTGCAGGGCTTTTCAAAATAGGCCGCCGCAAAAACGGAAAACGCGTCGTGATAATGGCTCTCGCTCGTCGTCATGAAAAACAGGACGGTGTCCTTGTCCGATTCGCGGATCTTTTTCGCCGTTTCGATCCCCGTCATGCCGTCCATATAAACGTCCAGAAACACGGCGGAATACCGATAGGCAGCGTAGTCCTGCAAAAACGCTTCGCCACTGCCGAATTCAAAGCAGGCAAAGCTCGTATTCCGCTGCTGCGCATACGTCTGCAAAAGCGCTTTAAGGCGGGAGCGCTCCGACGCCTGATCGTCCACGATGGCGATTTTCAAAACAACCCCTCCTTTTCCGAAAGACGTTTCGCATTTTATGGTATTATAATGCTAAATAGATTATAACATATATTTTATACTTTGTTAAGCATTTTTTCACCTCAAATCTGCCGATTCTCCCAATTCGTTGATTTTTTCTAATTTGGCGATTAATATGATTATCATAAAAGAGTATCCGAAAATGGGGTTGCCTGTCACCACTCCGTTCCGAGTTTGAACAGGACTTTCGCAGCCCCCCCGTGATGATCAACTGAAAGGAGCAGCACGATGCGCTGGAAGAAAAAAAGTTATTCGCGGCTTTATCTGATCCCGGTCGCGGTCCTGATCGTGGTGCTCGTGGCATCTTCGGTCAACGCACTGCAGATCTATCTGCCGCAGCGGCAGGAGCAGAACAACTTTGCCCGTCTGCGGGAGGAGATCCCGTCCGAGAGTCCGTCGGAGCGCTCGACTCCTTTTGTGAACCGTTATGAATCCGTGATGGCGCGGAACGGAGATTTCGCCTGCTGGCTGACGATCCCGGACGCCGTGGTCGATTATCCCGTGATGAAATCGTCGGAGGAGGACCCGGAGTTTTACCTCAGAAGGGGCTTCGACAAAAAGTATTCTTCCGCCGGATGCCTGTTCATCGGCGGCGGCTGCAATCTGGACTCCGACTCCTTCATCATTTACGGACACAATATGGATGCGGACACCATGTTCGGCGAGCTGGATCTGTACATGGACACGAATTACGCGATGAAGCACCGCCTGATCCGCATCGGCACGCCGACGGAGGACCGCGTTTACCGCGTGTTCGCCGCGTTTCAGACCCGGATCTTCGACCCGGAGGACGACGTTTTCAAATACTATGAACAGATCGGATCGCTGGATGAGACAGCCTATCGCGAGACGGTAGAGCAGGTCGGCGCCCTGTCGATGATCCATCTGGCAGACGCACCGCAGTATCCTGCGCAGCTCCTGTTCCTGTCCACGTGCAGCTACCACACAAAAGACGGACGGTTCGTCGTGGCGGCTTATCGGACGGACGAAGCAGAATAAACAAATAAACTGGGGAGGGATCGGTTTTGATACAGACGTCCGGGCAGCTTGAGCCTGCCGAAGTGAAAGACAGCGTTCAGGAACCTGACGCCGTTCCCGCGACCGAACCGGAACAGACGCCGACGCCGGAGGATAAGCCGGCGAACGAGACGTCCGAGCCGGCGCCGAAGACCCCGAAGCCGCCGAAGAAAAAGGCGCCGCCGAAAAAAGCGCCGCCCAGAAGGCCGCCGCCGAAGTCGACGGGGCGTCTGCTGGTCGGTCTGCTGGTCAAGATCGCGGTCACCGTCGGTCTGGTCTGGGCGGTATTCACCTTTGTGCTCGGCCTGTCCGTACATTACGGCAACAACATGTTCCCCGCGGTGCACGACGGCGATCTGCTCGTCAGTCTCCGGCTGCAGAAGCCCTACATCAATTCCGTCGTGCTCTACCGCATCAACGGAAAAACAGAAGTCGGCAGAGTGATCGCGCTGGAGGGCAGCGTCGTAGATATTGCCAAAAACGGTCTGCTGACCGTCAACGGCGTTGCACCGACCGCCGAGATCTTCTACGCAACCTATCAGGCGGAGAATTCCCCCATTCAGTTTCCGTACACGGTGGAGAACGGCAAGGTCTTTATTCTGAACGACTTCCGTGATGATCCCAACGACAGCCGCATGTTCGGCGCGGTCGACAGAAAAGATCTGGAAGGACCGATGCTGTTCACCGTCCGGCGCAGAAATTTCTGAGCCGGAGCATTCCATCGCTTCCCCGCGGCAGAGGTGCCGCCTTAACCTTCGGATGCAATTCTTTTGCATACAATATTCTTTTCATAGAAGGAGGAAAAAACAATGAAAAGAAATGTCAGCAAAATCCTGGCAATCGTCATGACGCTCGCACTCGTCATGTCCTTTGCCGCTGTCTCCGCAGCCGCTGTTGATTACACGGCGACTGACGGCGGGGAGACGAGCTTCCAGAAGAACCTCGTCGTAGACAGCACCGCACAGATTCCCAACGTCGAATTTGAGTTCACCATCGCAGCGGGCACGCCTGTTGCAGGCGGCGCGGACAACGCTCTTGAGATCAAGGCGGGCCCCGTGACCGCTTCCGCTCCCACGATCACCACCGCAGCATTCACCAGCGGCATGGCCACGACGGCCGGCACGCCGGCGGATGACACGGACACCACCAAGAAGTTTGCCGTGGCTAACGTCGAGATCGATCTTACCGGCGTCACGTTCACCGCGCCCGGCGTGTATCGTTACGTGATCACCGAGCAGGCGAACACTCTCAGCGGCGTCACGAACGACGCGAACGCTGTCCGCTACCTTGACCTGTTCGTCTTCCCGAGCGAATCTGACCCGACCGAACTGGAAGTGACGACCTATTCTCTGAGAGACACGGCCACCAACTTCGAGCGCGTTCCGGATGAGAACAATCCCGGCCAGTACAAGTATCAGTACGTGACCAATCCGACCGTCAAGACCAGCGGCTACACCAACGAGCTGGAAACGGTCGACCTTGAGTTCACCAAGGCGATCACCGGTAACCAGGCCGACAAGAACAAGCAGTTCAAATTCACGCTTAACGTCACCGACGCCAACCCCGGTGTGTACACCGTGGAAGTCAGCCGCGATGCAGTCGTCAAAGAGGACAGCAACGTGACCGCCAATGAAGGCGTGTACACGATCACGGTCGGCGCTGACGGCACCTGCACCGCGTACTTCTATCTTGCCGACGGCGACACTGTGAAAGTGAACGACCTGCCCAAGGGCTACAGCTACAGCGTGACTGAAGATGCTGAGGATTATCAATCCACGGCAGCGAACGTCCCCAACTACACCGATCCTTACACCGGTTCCGACGTTCAGGACGATGCCGCGACCAGTTACACCAATGACCGTACCGGTATCATCCCCACGGGCGTGATCATCATGATCGCTCCGTTCGTGATCGGTCTGCTTGTCTTCGGCGCGATCATTCTTTACATGTCGAGCAAGCGCAGAAGAGCTGCTTACTGAAAGAACCACGAAGAAGAGGATGATGAATCAGATGATGAATGAGCGCTCATCCATCATCTGATTCAGTGCGAATCAAACTCTTAATGATTGCAGGAAGGAGAGAACAGCGATGGGCAGAAAAGCGGTTATTTTTTGCGACAAGCTTTTCGACAAAATCATCATTGTGACATCGCTTCTCTTCTTCCTGGTCTGCATCTACGCCATGTACGACGCAGCCATGGTTTACTACAACGCAAACGACACCAGCGTCCTGAAATACAAACCCAACCTCAGCAATCCCGAAGTGCTGCGCGAAATTTCAGAGGACGCCATCGCGTGGATCACGGTGGACGGCACCCGGATCGACTATCCGGTCATGCAGGGCAAGGACAACCGTGAGTACCTGAACAAAAACCCCTTCGGCAAATATGCGCTGTCCGGCAGCATCTTCCTGGACAGCCGGAACAAAGCCGATTTTTCCGACAGCTATTCCATGCTGTACGGACACCACATGGATTACGGCGCCATGTTTGGCGCGCTGGATGAATTCAAAGACAGAGAATTCTTTGATGCACACCGGACAGGTCAATTGATCACCGTTGGCGGAAAAGCATACGATATCCGTTTCTTCGCCGCCACCATGGCGCAGGCCACAGACGAGCTCGTGTTCCGTCCGACGTACACGAAGCCCGAGGTTCTGCTGAAAGAGCTGTCCAAAACCGCAATGATCTATGACCCGCCGAACACAAAAGGCGATCTGAAGCTGATCGCGCTTTCCACTTGTCAGAACGCCGACACCATCGACCGTATGGTCGTGTTCGGTGTGATGAAAGAAACATCTTAAGGAGATATTTTTCAACAATGCGTAAATGCCTTACGGTAAGTTTCGTCTTACTGCTGCTGCTTTTTCATACCGTCGGCATCGCGTTTGCGGCTGAAGAACAGTCCGCAGGCGCTGATATCCCCGTGGTTATTGAAGGCGGCGGAACGGCATACATGATCCCAGGAGTCAACTGTCCGCTCCCGACGGAGGTTTCCATACATATCGGTAACGGAAGGACCGGACATTTCTATATTAAATTCACCGAGGCCGGCAAGTTCCACTATACGATCAAAGCCGGATTCGCCGAGAACGGCGAAGAGCGGCCCGCAGACAACATTTTCCACCTGACGGTGACGGTCTATATGCGGGTGGACGGCACGTTATACGCGGTTTCGGTCATCAACGGCACCCACACGCTGAACAAGGTGGATGAGGTTCGCTTCGAGAAAACGACGGAGTCCTCGTCGCATCCCTCCGAGTCGGCCACGAATCCCGACGTTCCCGGCATTCCCGGCCCGCCCACGAACCCCGATTTTCCCACGAATCCGGATGTGCCCACGTATCCCGGCGATCTGACGTATCCCTCTTCCCCCGATACGCCCACCACACCCGGCACCACGACACCCGAAATACCCGGCACCACCGCACCCGGCACCACCGCGCCCGACACCACCGAACCGTCCCGCGTGCTCAGATTGTTCCGCGCCCCGAAAACCGGCGACGAATCACACCTGCTGCGGTATATTCTGATCGCCATCGCCTCCTCTGCCGGTCTGTTTGGTCTGGCGCTTGTGTATACGATGAACACCAACAAGCTGGTCGGTAAAGAATAAGTAAAGGTCATATGATTTTTCGAAGCAAAAAAACGTTTTCCGATCCCACGGCGAAGGAAGCGACAGCCGATGCTTCCGTGCGGAGAAAAAGAAAAAAAGCAGTAAAACGCGCATTCTTTCATACTGCGAACGTTTTCGTCTTCATCGCGGCGGCAGGCCTGCTGATTGCTTCTTTTCTTTTCCCGCTCATGATGATCTCGGGTGACAGCATGGAGCCCGGATTAAACGACGGCGATCTGATTCTGCTGATGAAAACGCACGAGCTGCAGCACGGCGACCTTGTTGCTTTCAAATGGAACAACAAAACCTTGCTCAAGCGCGTGATCGCCTGCGCGGGCGATTGGGTCATAATCGACAGGACCGGAAGAGTCTACGTAAACGGCGCGCTTCTTGACGAGCCTTACGTTTCGGAATACAAGGTCGGCGAAAGCAACGCTGCGTATCCGCTTCAGGTGCCGGACGGCAGCTATTTCGTGATGGGCGATGAACGCGCTTCCTCGCTGGATTCGAGAAATACGCTCGTCGGCTGCGTAAACCACGATCAGATCATCGGCAAGAGCATAGCTTGTATATGGAAGCAGCAGCGAACGAACGCACCCGCTGAATCATAATTATTATCCCAAAAAGCGTTATCAACAAAGCATATTTCATTCAGAAACGAGCATATAAGCAATGGACGGATCTTTATTCCAAAAACTGAATAAAGATAAAAAAAGCAGGCAAAGAGCTGTTACGGTTCTATGCCTTGTTTTGGTTTGCGTTGCGTTGCTTGTATTTTGGCGAATGGGCAAAATCGGCGTCGCAATGACGGATCGGACGATCTGCGGGATCACGGAGCACACGCACGACGAGCACTGTGTCGCCGAGCGCGTCCTTATGTGCGAAGACGCCGACCACGTTCACACGGACGACTGTTATGCGACCGTATGGTCGTGCGGTCTGGAAGCGCACAGCCACACTTCGGCATGCTACCCCGACCGCACCGCAGACGTCGAATCGCCGGAAACGTGGGAAGCGTCCCTGCCCGAGCTTTCCGGCTATCCCGTTTCGGATATCGTGCGGATCGCCGAATCGCAGAGAGGTTATACGGAAAGCACGCGCAACGTCGAATTTGAAGAGCACGACGACGGAAGCTATGAAACGTGCGGTTATACAAGATACGGTGCATTTGCTGAGCAGCCGTATTGCGATAACTGGTCGGCGGCCTTCGTGTCCTTCTGTCTGCATTATTCCGGAATGGCCGAGAGCGATGCTCCCTGTCATACGGAATGCGAGACGATGATGCAGTCCTGGGCGGACGAAGACAAAGTATTTGAACCGGCTTTGCATGACGCTCTGCCGGGCGATCTGGTTTTTCTCGATCACGATGCAGACGGCGCGGTCGACAGCGTCGGGATCGTGACTTTTGCCAATGCAGATTGTATTCGCGCGATCGAGGGCAACTCGAATGAGGCGGTCGAAGAAAACGAGATCCAGCTGACTGACGGTACGATCCTCGGCTATGGCGTTTATTTCGTCGAGGAAACGATCGAGGATAGCGATGACGCCACTGCGTCGGCGCCCGCCGACAGCGAAGTGCCGCAGCTTCCTTCCGCTTCAACGTCGGGTTCCTCGTGGATCGGCAGCAGCAAACGCAAAGCATTAAAAGCAACAAAGGGACTCAAGGCATCTTCCGCCCCGCCGCTCAGATCGGGGGCGGCCGCAGATATGCCGCTCGACAATTACATAAGCGGCGTCACCGCAACGGGTACGACGAAGGTTGATGATCACCATTATCTGACGATGCTCGAGATGGCGTTCAACGTCGATCCCGAGACCGCTTTGGACGTGATGAGCTCGGATCACAAGTTTTATTTTGACCTTCCGGAGGAGATTTCCGTCCTCGATGAGCTCGTCGAAGGCGGTCCGTATGCCGCGTACAAGATCGACAGCATTCCTCTTGAACTTGCATTCACTTACAGTTTCGTGCCCAACGGCGACGGAACGTACCGGATCGAGGTCAATTTCGACGAGAATTACGTGCAGGATGCGATCATAAGCGGAAGCGATTATATTTTCAACGCGCTGCGTTTCAGATGCTACATCAACGTGGATGAAGGCGACGTCGGCGACGGACTGGACATCTCCTTTACCACCGACCAGACACTGCATATCCCGCCCGATGAGATCAACGAGGATTACGATATTTCGACCCAGAAAACCGGTTCGTTCACCTCCGACGGCAAGCTTCGCTACGAGGTCACGGTAAGCTCCGTCAACGGAACGCCCTCCACGGTCGACTTGACGGATACCTTTACGTATTCGGGCGAGGGCACGGTCAGCGCGCCGTCGACGATCTCGGTCGTGCACCATTACGCAGACGGCTCCGTCGATACGTTTGATGTCCCCGCGCAGGGACACGTGACCTCCACGTCGCAAAACACATATGATATCGATCTCAACCTGCCGCAGCTGGACGATGGCGAGTATTACACGCTGACTTATGAATACGCGGTAAGCGGCCTGACGAGTGAGGACGCGGCTGTTTCGGCATACAACAGCATTGAAGCCACGTCAAGCGACGAGCATGAATCGACGTCGGATATCTCGGATTATTTCATTTATAATCAGCAGCGCAATAGGATCGGCAAAGGCGGTATCCCCTACGGCGATTACGTACAATGGGTCATTTCTGTGAACGACCGCGGCGGCGATGTCGCAGGAAAAGTCGTCTACGACGACAGCTTTGCGGATGCGCGGAACGAAACGATCAACGGCACCAACGGCATCGTGGTGCAAAAAGGATGGGGAACTGCGACGCCCGGCGTGGACTATGAGTTTGTCTACGACAACGGCGGCGAGATCATCGGCGTACGTTTCCTGCCGGCGGACGGAAGCACGCCCAACAACAACACCTATCACATCACCTACTATACGTACCCCGACGTCGCCTACGGCGAGACCGCGGTAGAGCATAATGAGGCGGAATTTGACGGTGACACCGCATCCTACGACGTCGTCGTCACGGGCGGCGATATCGAAAAGACGGAAAACGGCGACGAAAGCGTCGGCAACGGCGTGCACGTCATGAACTGGACCGTCACGGTAAAGGTCCCCGTCGGCGGCATCCCGTCCGGCACGGAGTTTTCCGATACGCTCAGTCCCGTCGGACACACGATGACGCAGGCGCAGTACAATGCGCTCGTAACGGCGCTCCAGACCGCATGGGGCAGCACGCCTGTGACGGTTTCGCCGGTATATACCGCGGGCAGTATCACCGGATATACCTTTACGGTCGGCACCGAAGGCAACGGGAATCTGCTGGACGACGGATTCGTGGACGAGATCACCTGGCAGTACCAAACCACCGGCGATATGGGCGATAAGACCAAGGAGACTTTCGTCAATACGATTTCAGACGGAGAAAAGACGCTTCCTGTAAACAATACCATCAGCCCGAACGTCAAAAAACTGAACGTCAGGAAAGTGAGCGACTGGCAGACGATCTTCACCGAAGATCCGACCACGATCGCATTTGACTATGAGGATGAAGACAAAACCTTCGTTTGGATCGTGGAAGTCACGCCGACGAGCGGCGTGACCCAGTATCGCGTGACCGACGTCCTTCCGGAAGGCGTTGAACTGCTGGGCATTAAGGTGCAGCCTTCTCCCTTGTCACCGTACACTTACGGATCGGACAGCGGCGTGGGCAATAACATGACGATCGCTGCCGACGGCACGATATCCGGAGAGATCGGTAATCTCTGGTTTTACAGGACGACGGCGTCCGGCTCCGTAACGACCACTGCAGACGGCAGACAAGCGGTGGATCTGATCCTGACGGGAAACAACGCAAACGCCTCTCTGTTCCAGTCTGCATTTAACGTGATCTATTATTGTCAGCTTTCCGAGGACGCATGGCCCACAAACGGGACGGCTCACATCACGCTTGACAACACGGTCGACGTCACCGCTGACGGCGCCGAATACGGCGAGGCGGAAAATGAGATCATCATCGACGCGACAAACACGCCGGACGTTGTCGGCAAATCCGGTCGCTGGAACAAGGAAACCCATTTGATCACCTATACGGTCGATATCAACCCGACCGCGGAAAACCTGCTGACGAGCAGCGGCGGAACGGTCGATCCGGAATGGCTGGAGTTTACGGACATACTCACGTATACGGCAAAACAGGGAACGGGTACCGGCGAGGCAGTTCTCAATCTGAACTCCGTCATCCTTGAAAAAGAAGAAGACGGCGTCTGGACCCCGCTGCAGAATATCCAATGGACGGCACATACCGAAACGGATTCCACAGATCCGAACGTAAAACAAGCGATGATCGAAATGAAGATCCCCGACAGCACGCATCTGCGCCTGACGTACAGCTATTACGTCAACAGCTCCATGTCCGACGGGATCACGCTTCAGAACTCCGCTACGGTGGAAGGCCACGGAGATGAATCCGGTGATAACAACACGCACATCGACGTAGAGGACTTCCAGACGTCCGGTGAATCGAATTTCAAGGAATACAGACTCATCAAAATCGATCAGGAAGACGGAAGACCTCTGTCCGGAGCCGTGTTCACCGTTTACACGTGGGATTCCCAAAACCATAGGTGGGTCGCGACCGAAAAGACGTATACGACGGACAATGACGGAAAGATCATCATAAAGGCGACGGATAAGTTTTCAAACGGTACGAACGTATACAGCAAAGATACGGCTTACTGCATTATGGAAACCACGGCGCCTGCCGGATATATCCTTCCGGAGAATCCCCGTCCGTTCTATTTCTGGTTCAGCGAGCACGAAGATGCCCCGCTCAACGGTCCGGACGACTTTATGCTCACCGCCGCTGACGTTTCCACGTCCAGCCACAGGATCGAAGCGGAAAACCAGTGCGCGCCTGACTACGTTTTGGACACGGGCATCTACGGCATAAAACTGCTGTCCTCTGCCGTTGCCCTGGTTGCAACCGGCTTCGGCACGTACCTAATCGCCATGAAGATCATCCGAAAGAAAAAGAGCTACTGCTCGGAAATATAGTATGAAAAACAAAAAGCCACCCATATGGGTGGCTTTTTTATTTGGTATTTCTGGCAGGCTTTCCTGACAGAGACAAAGGGTCGCGAAAAAAGCTGCACCAATGCCTTTGACACCTCGGTCAAAAGCATCGTCGGCTCGCCGCGGCACGCGACTTTGCAGCCCCAGTGTCACGGGTGTGTTCCTCTGATACGGCAAACACAAAGC
>CADAGA010000039.1 GCA_902787275.1 Oscillospiraceae bacterium
CTGCTCCGTTTCCAGCGCTGCGAGACGGCTCTTGACGTCGACGTACCGGTCCGTCACGTCCTGCACGGAGGTTTCCTGGCTCGTCACCGTGCCGATCGACGCTCCGCTTTCAAGAAAAGCGTCGAGAGAATCGGCGGGGATGCGCAGGACCAGATTCTCGTAGCGCATGCTGCCGAACGCGCCGCGCTCGGAGGACTCAACGTACCCCTGCAGCGCCGCGACCTTTTGCAGCACGGCGGTATGGAATTCGTCGAACGCTTTCGTTTCGACGCCCAGCACCGCGTTGCGGATGATCTTGCGGCCGCTCGGCAGGGCAGGCGAGGCGGTCGTGTTCGTTTCTTCCGCCCGGAAGTCGGCCGTATAGCCGTATTGCGACTTTTCATTTTCGGCGGGCATGGCGTCGTAATAGCCTGCGCCCGCGTCGTAGGCGGCCGAATCGTAAGCGGTGTTTTCCCGTGCCGCCATCTTCTGCGCGGAGAACAGCAGCGGCGTCGAGACGACGCCGGCGATCAGCACCACGACCAGCACGGCGGCGATCGCGGCGATGCGGCGCACGTTCCCGCGTTTCGGTTTGACGCTCTGCGGCAGAGCGGCGATCTGCGCCTTCAGCGCATCGCCCGCATGCAGCGCGTCGACTTCTTCTTTATATCGTTTCATCGTCCAAACCTCCTAAAGCTTCGCGCAGCGTTTCCCGTCCGCGCCGCAGGTGGGACAGCACCGTGTTCGTGCGGCTTCCGAGGATCGAGGCGATCTCCGAAGCGGTATATCCCTCGTAGTAGTGCAGATAGATCGCGTTGCGCTGGTTTTCCGGCAGCGCGCGCACGGCGTCCAGAACGCTGTCGGTCTGCGCATCCTGCGACGCGGGCACGTCCTCGGTCGGGATTTCCCGCATCGTGTCGCGCAGATGGTTCCGGCAAAGATTGATCGTCACGCGGATAAGCCACGCCTTCAGATGCTCCGTGTCCCGGAACGCTTTCCGGCACTGCAGAAGCCGCAGGAACGTTTCCTGCGTGATGTCCTCGGCGTCGCTTTTTGAACGCGTGTTGTGCACGGCGACACGGTAAACCGTGTCCGTGTATTGCTCAAAGGCGAGTCGGAAGGCGTCCCCTCCGTGCTGTATGACTGTCATTGGCAATCCTCCCTTCACCTGTAAAACACAAAAAGAAGCTAAATTATTGCAGATCTTGTAAAAAAAGTGTAGCACAAGTTTCTGGAATATGCAAATACAGCGGATGAATCGGAAAGTTTTTGTGCATACTACACAAAAACGAAACGCAAATTTGCACACTCATTTGAATAAAATAGTCAAAATCCGCTTGCAATTCCGCTATGCATTTGGTATAATTTAGAATAAGAACCAAAATGGTCGAAGTTTGCAAAGCGGGAGGCGCGGTATGGGCGCAGCGGAATACTACTTTCATCAGGGAACCAACAGCCACGCGTACGACTATATGGGCGCGCACGCGCGTCCGGACGGTTCCGTGGTGTTTCGTGTCTGGGCGCCGCACGCGCAGTCGGTGAGCCTTGCGGGCGATTTCAACGACTGGGACACGCAGGCGTGCTTCATGCGCCGCGTGACCGACGGCGGCGTATTTGAATGCGTCGTGCCGAACGTAAAGGTCTACGACAGTTACAAGTATTATATCATCGGCGCGGACGGCATCGGGCGGTTCAAGGCGGACCCCTATGCCTTCCATGCGCAGACGCGCCCCGAGACGGCGTCGAAGTATATCGACATCGCCGGCTACGAGTGGCAGGACGCCGCGTGGCTCGAAGCGCGCAAAGAAAAGAGCATCTACGAAAGCCCCGTCAATATTTACGAAGTGCACGCCGGTTCGTTCCGGAAATATCCCGACGGCAATTTTCTGTCCTACCGTGCGCTGGCGGACGAGCTGATCGCCTACGTACAGCAGATGCACTACACGCATATCGAGCTGATGCCGCTGGGCGAGTACCCCTTCGACGGCTCGTGGGGCTATCAGGTCACGGGCTATTTTGCGCCGACGTCACGCTACGGCACGCCGCAGGATTTCATGTATTTCGTCGACCGCTGCCATCAGGCGGGGATCGGCGTGATCCTCGACTGGGTCCCGGCGCATTTCCCGAAGGATGCGCACGGTCTGTACGAGTTCGACGGCGAGCCGCTGTACGAATATGCCGACCCGCGCAAGGGTGAGCACTACAGCTGGGGCACGCGCGTGTTCGATTACGGCAGACCCGAGGTGCGCTCGTTCCTGCTGTCGAGCGCGATGTACTGGCTCGATCTGTACCACGTTGACGGCCTGCGCGTGGACGCGGTCGCATCGATGCTCTATCTCGATTACGACCGCAAGGCGGGGCAGTGGGTCCCGAACCGAAACGGCGGCAACGAAAACCTCGAAGCGGTTGAATTCTTGCAGAAACTGAACGAAAATATCTTCCGCGAGCATTCGGACGTCATGATGATCGCCGAGGAGAGCACCGCGTGGCCGATGGTGTCCAAACCCGTGTTCATGGGCGGTCTGGGCTTTAACTTCAAGTGGAACATGGGCTGGATGAACGACTGTCTGCGTTATTTTTCCATGGACGGCTTCTTCCGCAAGGACAACCACAACTGTCTGACGTTCTCGTTCATGTACGCGTTTTCCGAAAACTTCATTCTGCCCGTCTCGCACGACGAGGTCGTGCACGGCAAGGGTTCGCTGATCGGCAAAATGCCCGGCTCCTACGAGGAGAAGTTTGCGGGCGTGCGCGCGTTTTTGTCCTATATGATCGCGCACCCCGGAAAAAAGCTGCTGTTTATGGGCAGCGAATTCGGGCAGTTTATAGAATGGAACTACCAGCAGGAGCTCGACTGGCTGCTGCTGGATTATCCCGCGCATAAAAGCCTGCAGACATTCACGTCCGCGCTCAATCTTCTGTACCGCGAGACGCCCGCGCTTTACGAGGTCGACTACAGTTGGGACGGCTTTTCGTGGATCAGCGGCGACGACAACCAGAACTCCGTCATCGCGTTCCGCCGCATCGACAAAAACAGCGGCGAGGTCGTCGTGGTCTGCAACCTGACGCCCGTAACGCGCGAGGATTACCGCATCGGCGTGCCGGAAAAGGGCAGCTATGAGGTGATCTTCACCAGCGACGACGTGCGTTTCGGCGGCACGGGGACCGGCAGCAAGGGGACCGTCAAAACGGAAAAGATCCCGATGCACGGCTTCAAGCAGAGCGTTTCGCTCCGGCTTGCCGGACTGTCCGGCGTATTCCTGCGGCACAAGACGCCCAAGCCGCGCAAGAAAAAGACCGAATAATCAAACCATCAGAATACAAAGTCATTGGAGGTAATGTTCATGTCCCGCAACACGGAATGTATCGCGATGCTGCTGGCCGGCGGTCAGGGCAGCAGACTCGGGATCCTGACCAAACACATCGCCAAGCCTGCCGTACCGTACGGCGGCAAATACCGCATCATCGACTTCCCGCTGTCGAACTGTGTCAACTCCGGCATCTACACGGTCGGTGTGCTCACGCAGTACCAGCCGCTGGAGTTGAATGATTATATCGGCAACGGCCAGCCGTGGGATCTCGACCGCGAAAACGGAGGCGTGCATATTCTGTCGCCTTATCAGCAGATCAAGGGTACCGCGTGGTATAAGAATACGGCCAACGCGATCTTCCAGAATATCAATTTCATCGACCGCTACAATCCGAAGTACGTGGCGATCCTGTCGGGCGACCACATCTACAAGATGGATTATTCCAAGATGCTCGCCTACCACAAAGAAAAGAACGCCGACTGCACCATCGCCATGCTCGAGGTGCCGTGGGAGGAAGCGCCGCGCTTCGGTCTGATGCTGGTGGACGACGACAACGCCATCACCGAATTTGAGGAAAAGCCGAAGAATCCGCGCTCCAACAAGGCTTCGATGGGCGTGTATATGTTCACGTGGGAAAAGCTGCGCCGCTATCTTCTGGAGGACGAGGCAAATCCGAATTCGAGCAACGACTTCGGTCACGACCTGATCCCTGCCATGCACGAAGCGGGCGAGCGCATGTTCGCGTACCCGTTCGACGGTTACTGGAAGGACGTCGGCACGATCGACAGCCTGTGGGAAGCCAACCTCGATCTGCTCGATCCGAAGGTCGATCTTGATCTGACCGACACGTCGTGGAAGATCTACTCCCGCAACCCGTCGTTGCCGCCGCACTACATCTCCCCGGACGCCGCGGTGCAGAATTCGCTGATCGCCGGCGGCTGTGAGATCGAAGGCGAGGTCGACTTTTCGGTGCTGTTCTCCGACGTCGTCGTGGAAAAGGGCGCGACGGTGCGCGATTCCATCATCATGCCCGGCACGGTCGTGCGTTCCGGCGCGGTCGTGCAGTATGCGATCGTGGCGGAAAACGCCGTGATCGAGGAGGGCGCCGTCGTGGGTGAGCGTCCCGAGGCCATGCAGAATCTCGACGACTGGGGCGTCGCCGTAGTGGGCGAGCACATCACCGTCGGCAAGGACGCGGTTGTGGCGCCGAAGGCAATGGTCGATACCGACGTATCGGCCGTACGGTAAGAAAGGCGGGATGCGATATGAGAACGAACAATGTAGTAGGACTGATCTTTTCCAACGCGTATGATTCCGCGATCCCGGAGCTGACGACGCTGCGCACGATGGGCTCCGTGCCCTTCGGCGGGCGGTACCGTCTGATCGACTTTGTGCTTTCCAACATGGTCAACTCCGGCATGACCAAGGTCGGCGTCGCGACCAAGAGCAACTATCAATCGCTGATGGATCACCTCGGCAGCGGCAAGCCGTGGGATCTTTCGCGCAAAAACAGCGGCATGTACATTCTGCCGCCCTTCTCCACCAAGGATTCCGGCGGCGTTGCCAACCGCATCGAGCTGCTGCAGGGGTGCATGAACTTCCTGTCTCATTCCAAGGAGGAATACGTGCTGCTCGCGGACTGCAACGTGGTCTGCAACGTGGACTTCGGCGAGCTTCTGGAGGCGCACGTCGCGTCCGGCGCGGACATCACGGCGGCATACCGCCGCGGCGTCAAGCCGGCGCTGAACAACCTGATGAGCTTTGCGTTTGCGGACGGGCGCATCACGGGCATCTCCGTCGGCGCGCCGACGGGGGAGGAGGAAGCGTACGCGCTCAATATCTTCCTGATGCGCAAGGCGCTTCTGGAACGCCTTGTCAACGAAGCAGTCAGCCTGCACTTCGACAATTTCGAGCGCGACCTGTTCCAGCGCAACCTTCAGACGCTGAAGATCTGCGGCTTCGAGGGAAAGGGCTTCGTGCGCACGCTCTCGAGCCTGCAGAGCTTTTACGACGTGAACATGGAACTGTTACATAAAGAGAACCGCAAACAGCTGTTCACGCCCGAACGACCGGTCTATACGAAGGTCCGCGACGATATGCCGACAATCTACGGTCTCGGCTCCGAGGTCAAAAACTCGTTGATCGCGGACGGCTGCACGATCGAGGGCACGGTGGAGAACTCCATCCTGTTCCGCGGCGTGCACGTCGGCAAGGGCACGGTGGTGCGCGACTCCATCCTGATGCAGGGCAGCATGATCGGCGAGAACGCGCGTGTCTGCTGCGTCGTGATGGACAAGAACGGTGTGCTCAAGCCCGGCAAGACGCTTTGCGGGGACAAGACGTTCCCGATCTATATCGGCAAGGGCATCATGATCTGACGAAAGGCGGGTTACTATGAAAGTATTATATGCGTCGAGCGAGGCGCTTCCCTTTGTCGCCAGCGGAGGACTTGCCGACGTGGCAGGTTCGCTGCCGCAGGCGCTGCGTCGCAGACGCGTCGGCTGCCGGGTGGTTCTGCCGCTGTACGGCACCATTCCGCAGGAGCTGCGCGACACGATGCAGTTCATCACCAGCATCACCGTTCCCGTGGCATGGCGGCGGCAGTACTGCGGCATCTTCGAGGCCAGACACGGCGGCGTGATCTATTACCTTCTGGACAACGAATACTATTTCAAGCGCGGCTCGATCTACGGCCACTATGACGACGGCGAGCGGTTCGCGTTCTTTGCGCGCGCCGTGCTGGAGATGCTGCCGTATATCGGCTGGAAGCCGGACGTCATCCACTGCAACGACTGGCAGACGGCGCTCACGCCCGTCTATTTCCAGACGATGTACGCCAACCGCGAAGGCTATGAAAACATCAAGACCGTCTTCACGATCCACAACATCCAGTACCAGGGACGGTACGGCATGGAGATCCTCGAGGACGTGTTCGGTCTGTCGCAGAGCGACGCGTATCTGGTCGAGTATAACGGCGACATCAACCTCATGAAGGGCGCGATCGAGTGCGCCCACAAGGTGACGACGGTCAGCCCGACTTACGCCGAGGAGATCCTCGATCCGTGGTTCAGCTACGGACTCGATCCGATCCTGCGCGAGCGCAGCTTCAAGCTGCAGGGCATCCTCAACGGCATCGACGTATCGCTGTACGATCCGGAGAATGACCCGATGATCCTCTCGCCCTATTCGGCGGACAAGACCGCCGGAAAGACGGTCAACAAGGCGCATCTGCAGTCGCTTCTGGATCTCGAGCAGAATCCGGACGTCCCGCTGATCGGTATGGTGACGCGTCTGGTCGCGCAGAAGGGACTCGATCTCGTGCGCGCGATGCTCGACGAACTGATGCAGACGACCGACGTACAGATAGCCGTGCTCGGCTCGGGCGACCGGGAGTATGAGGACTTCTTCCGCTATATTGCGGGCAAATATCCCGGCAGAGCGGGCGTGCGCATCGGCTTTATTCCGGAGATGGCGCACAAGATCTATGCCGGCAGCGATATCTTCCTCATGCCGTCCAAGACGGAACCGTGCGGCCTGTCGCAGATGGTTGCGCTGCGCTACGGTGCGATCCCGATCGTGCGCGAAACGGGCGGTCTGCGCGACAGCGTGCGCGACAGCGGCGACGGCGAGGGCAACGGCTTCACGTTCCGCAGCTACAACGCGCACGACATGAACCACGCGATCCACCGCGCGCTGCTCGGCTTCCGCGACACGGAGGGCTGGCAGACGCTCACGCGCCGCGCGATGGAATGCGACAACAGCTGGACGCATTCCGCCGGCGAATACATCCGGATGTATAAATCTCTCTGATCGGAGAATCGTATGAAATCCTATTATATCTACCTCATTCGCCACGGCATGACCGACGCCGGAAACGAAGGCCGGTATATCGGTCACACGGACGTGCCGCTGAGTGAAGCGGGCGCGCAGCAGCTTCGGGAGATGGCGGAAAACTATGAGTATCCGCAGCCGGAGGTCGTGTTTTCCAGTCCCTTGAAGCGCTGCCTGCAAACGGCGCAGATCGTGTTCCCCGAGGCGGACGCGATGCCGATGCGCGACCTGATCGAGTACAACTTCGGCGAGTTCGAGAACAAGACGGCCGAGGAACTCGAAAACCATCCCGTGTTCCCGCGCTGGCTCGCGGGCGAGCCGGACGTCGACCCACCCTTCGGCGAGAGCAGCCGCGACTTCCAGGCGCGCGTTATGGAGGTGTTCTGCCGCATCGTGGACGGTCTTGTCAAAACCGGCACGACGCGCGCGGCGATCGTGACGCACGGCGGCGTCATCACGACACTGCTGTCCACGTTCGGACTGCCGCAGGCGCCGATGCACGAATGGATGATGCCCGAGGGCTGCGGCTACACGGTGCGCATCACGCCGCTGCTGTGGTCGAGCGGGCAGAAGATGGAAGTCATCGAGGAGCTGCCGATCGTGCCCGGAAAGTATGAGGAACCGGATATTTTTGAAAACTTCAACGTCGAAGATTTTTTGTATGATTGATTGAGGAAACGGTATGATTTTTGCGAATCACGCACATCTGTACCCGCATGAGCTGCGCGAGGAGGGCGCAAAGGATGCGCTGCTGCGTCTGCTGGACGACTGTGAGATCGACAAGGCGGTCGCGTTCGCGCCGTTTTCCCACCGCTTTCGGGAGAGCGCGCTGTACTGCGACGTAAACGTGAACGAGTGGCTCGCGCGCGAGATCGCGCATGACGACCGGCTGGTCGGATTCGGTACGGTGGACGTTTCGGAAGATGCGGAGCCGATCGCCGATCAGGTGCGGCGGATATTCGAGCTGGGCTTTCGCGGGATCAAGATCCATCCTGCCGCGCAGGAATTTGCGGTCAACAGCGAGACGGCGTACGCGATTTACGAAAAAGCGCAGGAGCTCGGACTGTTCCTGTCGTTCCACACGGGACTGCACTGGCACCGCATCCGCGACTATCAGATGCTGCTGTTCGACGAGATCACGTGGGATTTCCCCGATCTGTATTTCAGCATGGAGCACGTCGGCGGCTACAGCTTCTTCCGCGAGGCGCTTCTGGTGCTGTGCAACAACAAACGGAACCCGCACACCTTTGCGGGTCTGACGTCCGTCGAGCCGGACGAGAACGGCATGCTCGGCCCGTGGTCGCTGTCGGACGAAGAGATCGAAACGCTCGTGTTCCAGACGGGCGACGACCGGACGATCTTCGGTCTCGACTTCCCGTTCAAAAACGCGGACTACGTCCGCCGCGCGATGGCACGCATCCGGTCGCTGCGCATCTCGGACGAGGCGAAAGAAAACATTCTCGGCAAAACGCTGGAAAAACAATTGTTCCGCAAGTGAGGTACAAACCATGAAAAGAATCCTTCTGATCCTGCTGACGATACTCACGCTGCTGACGGTCGCCGCCTGCGGCAAAAAAAAGGCTGACGACCCCAACGCCGTGCTGACCGATTCCGCCATCCCGCTCGATCTTGGCGCGGAACTGGCGGAGGAAGCGTCGGAAACAGACGCCGCGAAGTAAAAAAAGAAAAGAGCCGTATCGAAAGATACAGCTCTTTTTTCGCGGATGCTTATTTGGTCAGCTCGGAATAGAACGCGTCGATCGCCGCGTAGAAATCCTCGACGCCGCCGTCGTTTTTGATGACGTAGTCGGCCATTTTCTCGCTCTCGGAGGTGCGGAACTGCCGCTCCTCGCCCTCGTCGAATTCGCGCAGCTTTTCGACGCTCTTGCCGTCGCGTTCACTGCCGCGCGCGAGCATGCGCTGGTAGCGCACGTTATCGTCGGAGATCACGATGTCGACCAGCACGAATTCCTTGCCGAACGCTTCCTTAAAGAACAGCACGTCCGACAGCGGGCGAATACCGGAAACGAGGTAGATCGGCGCACCGGATTCCTTGATCTTCTTGACGATCTGATCGGGGAAGAAGGTCTGTCCGTACGCGTCCATATACTTTTTGGATGTGGCGTGCAGATTCTCGCGCGTCAGCTCCAGACCGTCTTTCGCCGCAAGCTCGCGCACGACGTCGCCGATGGAGACCATGGGCAGATTGTATTTCTTTGCGATGTATTCCAAAAAGAAATCTTTTCCGGTGCCGTTCTTGCCGACTGCTGCCAATACCATAATGAACACTCCTTCAAATCTCAAATCGGACGCGATTTTCGCTCCGCACTTATTGTAGCAGAAAACGTCCGGTTTGTCAACGCAGGTGAAACGATGAACAGACAGATTTTTGCGCTTCGGACGGACGGTCTGTCCGCGCGGGAAGCGCAGATCCTTTGCCGTGCGGCGGACGCGGAACACGCCGATTTGTTCCGTGCCTATCCCGACCGTCCGGCGGTGCGCGCGTCGCTGGCGGCAAACGTGCTGCTGCGTGCCGCGGCGGCGCGGATGCTCGGCGTCCCGATGCGCGCCGTTGAAACGGCACGCCTGCCGTCCGGACAGCCGACGCTGCCGGGGACGGGTCTGTTCTGCTCCGTCAGTCATACGGACGGTCTTTGCGTGTGCGCCGTTTCGGATGCGCCGGTCGGGATCGACGCTGAAAAGCTGCGCCCGGCGCCTCTGCGCGTGGCAAAGCGCGTTTTCTCGCCCGAGGAGCAGCGTCTGCTCGCTCGGTCGGACGAGCCGGACCGCCTGTTCTTCCGCTTTTGGACAAAGCGTGAGAGCGTGGTCAAGCTGACGGGCGCGGGCTTGCGGGACATCCGCGCCGCGATCCCGCCGCAGATCGGGACGGAAACTTTCCTGCTTTTGGGGGACTACTGCGTCAGCGTGAGCGCGTTTACAGAATCGTCATAAAAAAGTTACGCATTCTTATTTGTTTGTTTTAAAAATGCTGTTGAAACACGAAACGGTTTGTGATAAGATGAAATCGGTCGCAGGAGCGCGGGACGACGCGCAAAACGGCCGGAAGGAGTTTTTTCATGCATAGACGCATTTTGGCGTTTGTTTCGGCGCTCGTTCTGCTCGCAGCGCTGACGGCATGCGGAAAACGCGAAACTGCCGTGCCGACGGAACCGGCCGTGACGCAGGCGCAGACCGCTGCCGTGCGTGACGCCGAGGGCGACATCGCTTCGCCGCAGGCACAGCCGCAGACGCAGCCGCAGGCACAGCCGCCCGAGGACACCACCGCGCAGCCGGTCATCACGCCGGACGAAGCGGAAGCGTTGAACACCAACACCGGTCCGCTGTTTCAGAAATACGTGCGGGAAAAGGTTGCGGACGGCACGTACACGCTGCACACCGAACAGGCGGGCGTTAAGATCGTGATCGCGGTCGACGGCGACGAAAGCGCGATCGACAGTGACGCCGCAGGTCTGCTGCATTTTTCGCTCGTGCACAAGGACGGCAGCTACTACATGCTCATGCACACCACGAAAAAATACGTCAAAATGACCGAGGCGGAGTATAAAAAGCAGGTGAGCGACGTCGGCTCGACCGGCATCGACCTGGACGGGATGCTGTTCCGCGAGAGCGGGTCGCAGACCGTGAACGGCAAGCGCTACGACACCGAGACGTACGACGAGGGCGAACAGGGCGTTGTGACGTATTTCTTTGACGGGACAGGCGTCCGGCGCACCCGTGTGGTCAAAAACGGACAGACGAGCGATACCGACGTATTCACGGTGTCGGCAGACACGGACGCGTCCGTGTTCGAGATCCCGGCGGACTATACGCTCGTTTCCGATCCGGCACAGCTGTTGAGCTGACGGATCCGATCGAGACAAAGATAAAAGAAGAGGATGAGAAAGAGGATGAAGAAGCTTTTGGCAATATTCGCGGCTGCGGCGATCCTTTGCGCATGCGGCTGCGGCAAGCAGGCGGCGCAGAATGAAACGACCGAGCCTGTGGTGACGGCTCCGCAGACAGCAGAGCAGCTCGACGACGATCTGGCGCTGCCCGCGGTCAACGACAGCGGTTCCACGACGGCGCCCGTCGTGGCGGGGACGACGCAGCCGACGACGGCGTTCGTGCAGTCTCCGGCGCTGCAGGCGATCGAGCAGGCACAGAACGCGCCGGAGCCGAC
>CADAGA010000040.1 GCA_902787275.1 Oscillospiraceae bacterium
CAGAACGGTCAGGATGCCGTCGAGCGACGCCGCAAAGCGCACTGCCCAGGACGCGGGCGACGCGTCCGGATCGTACGCGCGGAACAGCTCCGCCACGTCGCGCGGGGGCTTGGCCAGATTGCCGCCCTTGACCGGTTCCATGACGACGATGGGCTTGTTGTGCCGGCGCGCGACTTCATAGTTTTCACGCGAACGGACGGAAGGGTTCTCCCAGTCCGCCCAGTTCAGCTGCAGCTGCACGAACGCGACGTCCGGATGCTCCGTCAGCAGCCGGTCGAGCAGTTCCGGTCCGCCGTGGAATGAAAAGCCGTAGTTCCGGATGAGTCCCTTCTCCCGCAGCTCGCGCACGTACTCCCACAGCTGCATGCGGTCGTACTTTTTGACGTTGTTGTCCATCAGGGCGTGCAGCAGGTAATAATCGAAGTACTCCGCGCCGGTGCGCTTGAGGCTCGTGTAGAGCTGCTCGCGCGCGGCCTTCACCGTCGGCGCCAGCGACGCGTTCAGCTTGGTCGCCAGTGTATAGCTTTCCCGCGGGTGACGGCTGACCAGCGCTTTTCTCGCCGCATCCTCCGAGCCGAGATAGACGTACGCCGTATCGAAGTAGGTGCCGCCCGCTTCGAGAAAACGGTCCACCATCTGCTTCGTCTGCTCCACGTCGATGCGCGGTCCTCTGCGCGGCAGCCGCATCAGTCCGAAGCCGAGCTTCATGGTCCGATCGCCGAGAACTGTTTCGGCCATAGCTGTTTCCTCCCGTATCTTGTGTTTGCAGACTCAGCATACCATACCTATTGAGAAAAAGTCAATTTATTTTAGAACAAAGTAATGACATTTCCGTAAAAACATGGTATAATACGTTAGTTTGTATGATTGGGGATGTTTGATCATGAAAACCGGCAAACGATTTGTCACCTTAATGCTTGCTTTTCTGCTTACGGCAGCCTGTTTTGCCCCCGCGTGCTATGCCGCGGACGGCACGGCGTTCACGCCCGTTCTGCGCTTTATCGCATCGAGCGATACGCACGTGCGCGACAACGACGATATGACGCTGAAACGGATCGGAAAGATGCTCGACCTCGGCTACGACGCCGCGCAGAGCGATCCGTCCTATAAAAACCTCGACGCGCTGCTGATCGCGGGCGATCTGACGCACGACGGCACCAGAACGGAGTTTGAACGGTTCGCTGCCGCGGTCAACGGCTCGCTGCGGGACGGCACGCGCTTTCTGGGCGTCGTCGCCAAAAACCACGACGGCTACAAGATGCGCCGCGCCAAGATGCGCGCGGTCTATGAGGAGCTGACCGGCAACGACGCGGACTTCCACGTCGTCATCAACGGCTACCACTTCATCGGTCTCTCCGCGTCCTCCAACGATCTGATGCACTACGATCCCGCACAGCTCCTCAGGCTGCGCAGGCAGCTTGACGACGCGGTCGCCGACGACGCGCACAAGCCCGTTTTCGTCATGCACCACGAACACGTGCTGAACACCGTGTACGGCAGCACGCTCTATGACACGTGGGGCGTGCCGTACTTCACGTCTATCCTCAGGGATTATCCGCAGGTCGTGGATATCTCCGGACATTCGCATTACGCGCTCAACGATCCGCGCTCGCTCTGGCAGGGCGAGTTCACCGCGATCGGCACGGGCGCCGTTTACTACACCGAGCTCACGATCGGATTGGATCGCTCGTACAATCCGCCCGACGCCTACTCCGTTTCCACCTGCTGGATCGTGGAGGTCGACGCCGCGAACCGCGTGCGCCTCGTCGGAATGGATATCCTTGCGGGCAAGCCTCTGTGCGAAT
The DNA here is from genome assembly GCA_902787275.1 of Oscillospiraceae bacterium. Taxonomy (GTDB): domain Bacteria; phylum Bacillota; class Clostridia; order Oscillospirales; family Acutalibacteraceae; genus UBA1425. The sequence goes on from CADAGA010000040.1 coordinate 1,806, forward strand.
ACGTGCTGAACAACCCCGCCGACCCCGCCGACCGGGACTACACGCCCGCCAGGCGGAAAGCCGCTTCCTCTGCGCCCGTGTTCCCTGCGGGCGCCGCGCTGCAGGTGCGCAAAGAGGACGGCAAGAGCATCCTTCAGATCCCGAAGGCGCAGTCGACCGACGGCATGCCCGTGGTGCTGTACCGCGTGTACGTGCAGAACGCGCGCGGCATGACGGTCGCCCGGGACTGGACGGTGCCGGAGTTTTACCGTGTCAGCGATCAGGACGTGATCGAGCACACGATGCGCGGCGTTCCCGCAGGCAAGTACACTGTCCGGATCTGCGCGGAAACGGCGTACGGCGTGCAGTCCGACGCGCTCGAAACCGAGGTCGAGGTCGGCGCGTATCTCTGTCCGCGCTGCGGCAAAACGCACACGGGCTTCGCCGGTTTCTTCGCGGCGCTTTTCCACCGCGTCGCCTATTTCTTCCTGCAGGTGATCGGATAATGAGATCTCAAACGCCGGGGCTCAACCCCTTCCTGCCCTTCTCCACGTATATCCCGGACGGCGAGCCGAAGGTATTCGGCGATCGCGTGTACCTTTACGGCTCGTTCGACCGCTTCCGCAGCGGCTACTGCTGCGGCGAATACCACGTCGTTTCCGCGCCGGTCGGCGATCTGACGGACTGGACCGATCACGGCGTCAGCTTTTCCGCAAAGGACGTGCCGTGGTCGGACGCGCTGCTGTATGCGCCCGACGCACTGTATCACAACGGCAGATACTATCTGTTTTTCTGCATGTCCGACGGCAGCGAGGGCGTCGCCGAAAGCGACGCGCCCGAAGGGCCCTTCCGGAATGCGCGCCGGATCACGCTCGGCGGCGAGCCGATCACGGGCATCGACCCGTCCGTGCTCGAGGACGGCGGACACGTTTACTACACGTGGGGGCAGTTTCATCTGAACGTGGGCGAGCTCGGCGACGATCTTTGCACGCTCCGGCCCGAAAGCGTCCGTACGGACGTGCTCTCGAACGCCGACGGCCGCGAAGGGTTCCACGAGGCGTCGTCCCTGCGCAGGCTCGGCGACCGATACTGTATGATCTACGCCTCGGAATATACCGATGCGTTTCCCAATCACGGCGCGCGTCCGACAAAGCTCGATTACGCGCTCAGCCGTTCGCCGTACGGTCCGTACGAGCGCCGCGGCACGGTGATCGACAATGAAGGCTGCGATCCGCAGTCGTGGAACGACCACGGCTCCGTGATCCGCATCGGCGACGCGTGGTACGTCTTTTATCATGCGTCCTCCGACAACTCGCAGTTTTCCCGCAGAGCCAGAGTCGAGCGCCTGACGGTCGACGAAAAAGCGGGAACCATCACGCAGGCAGTTCCGACGACGAACGGCTTTCTGGATGCTCTGCTGCCGCGGCACATCACGTCGCCCGTCAACGCCTGCCGCTTTTTCGGCGGCGCTTACGTGACCGAGACGCCGGACGGACGCTTTCCTGCGATCTGCAGGGCGGACAGCGGCTTTCTCTACAGTCCGATCCGGTTCCGGGAGGGCGGCTATACGTTGACGCTGCACTGCCGCGCGGCAGATATGCGTCTACAGTTATTCCTCGGCGAAGCGTGCGTGCTCGACGCACCTCTCCCCGACTGCGATCAATGGGGCGAAGTATCCTTTTCGTTCCCGGCGCAGGAAGGTACGGCGCCGATGCGGTTATCATTCGCCGGCGCGTCCGATGCCGCTTTCTGTGAGACGGACGCGATCCGGATCGAGGAAACGGAGGCTGCGGTATGCTGATGCGCCTGACTGCTTTTTTCACGTCAATCCTCCTGTCGGTTTCCGCATGGTGCTGCACGCTGTTCGGCGGGAGGAACTATAATGACCGGCAGCCGTCAGACGTCCGTCCCGACACGTGGGCAGCGGTCGACGGTCTGGGCAGAACGCTGCCGATGGCGGGCGAAGTGCGCAAAGCGAACAGGCGAAAATTCGTCGGCATGTTTTACTGGATCTGGCACACGAACTTCGCCGAATCTCACCAGGCGCTGAATGCGTCCGAGATCCTCTCCGTGCATCCCGAGATCCTGCACGATTTCGACTCGCCCCTCTGGCAGTCGTCGGCAGACGGGCGTCCCTACTACTGGAACAAACCGCTCTTCGGCTATTACCGCGACACAGACGCCTACGTGCTGCGCAAGCACGCCGAGCTGCTCGCGGATGCGGGCATCGACGTGATCGTGTTCGACTGCACGAACGGTACCGCGACGTGGGACGAAAGCTATGAAGCGCTGTTTCGCGTCTTTGAAACCGCAAAAGAGGACGGCGTGCGCGTGCCGAAGGTCGCCTTTATGCTCCCCTTCAACGACGGCAGCGATACGACCGTCTCGCTGAAAAACCTGTATGACCGAATCTACTCCAAAGACCGATACAGGGATCTTTGGTTTTTCTGGGACGGCAAGCCGCTCATCATGGCGCATTCCTTGGGGCTCGATCCCGCGGATGAAACCGAAAAAAAGCTCCTCGACTTTTTTACCTTCCGGCGGAACGATCCGCTCTATTTTTCCGATGACACGAGCTACATACAAAAAAAGTGGGGATGGTGCAGCACCTACCCGCAGGCACGATACGGAAAATCCCTGCTCGGCCGGACCGAGCAGATGTGCGTCAGCGTTGCACAGAACGCCGCGGACGGCGCGCTCGTTGCGATGAACGCCGACGGAAACGTCCAGGGACGCAGTTTCGCCGTCGGCGATTACAGCTATTCCTTCCGGCGCGGCAGCGAAACGGTACGCGTCGGGAAGGATTCGGCGGACGCGATGCTGTACGGTCTGAACTTCCAGCAGCAGTGGGACCGCGCGATCGAGCTTGACCCCGACTTCGTTTTCGTGACCGGCTGGAACGAGTGGATCGCCGGCCGGTGGAAGGAGTGGATGGGAACCCAAAACGCATTTCCCGACCAGTTCAGCGACGAATACAGCCGCGACGTCGAGCCGTCCGACGGCATCCTCAAGGATCATTTTTATTACCAGCTCGTCGCAAACGTCCGCAGATTCAAGGGCATCTGCGAAAAAACGATCCGGTCCGGCGGCGTTAAGACCTATTACCATTACACCGGCAGCACGGTCGCGCGTGACAGCGACGGCTGGAAAGGGCTGCACTATGAAAACGAACCCCTGCGCAACGATTTCGTCAAGGCACAGGTCAGCGACGACGGCAAATTCGTCACGTTCCGCATCTTCACAAAGGACGACGTCCGCACGGACGGCCGCGCGTGGATGCGCATTCTGATCGACACCGACCCGCTCGGCAGCACACCCAACTGGGAAGGTTTTGAATACGTGATCAACCGCGAAAACGCGACGCCGGACTCCGTGACGGTCGAGCGTTCCCTCGGCGGCTGGGCTTTTGAACCGGTCGGCGAGGCGTCCTATACCGTCCGCGGCCGCGAGATGACCGTGATCGTGCCCGCCGCCCTGCTCGGACTGCGGGACGAGATCCGCTTCAACTTCAAGCTCTCGGACGCGATGCAGAACGACGGCGACGTGCTGGACTTTTACAAAAACGGCGACGTCGCTCCCGGCGGCAGATTTACGTTTGTCTATTAACTCGTCAAAAAGGAGACAGGTAATATGAAACAGTACGACGTGGCGGCATACGTGTGGCCGTCCTACACCGGACGCGAACCGCGATCCCGCCAGTTCTGGGAAAAGGGCATCGGCGAATGGCAGTCCGTCCTCTCTGCAGAAGCGCGTGTCGAGGGGCAGCTCCTGCCCCGCAAGCCTCTCTGGGGCACGGTGGATGAAGCCGACCCGAAGGTGATGGAATACCAGATCAGCGAGGCCGTCCGTCACGGCGTGAACGTGTTCATCTACGACTGGTACTGGTATGACCGCCGCCCGTTTTTGGAGCAGTGTCTGGACGACGGCTTTCTCGGCGCAGCAAACAACCGCGAGATGCAGTTCTACCTGATGTGGGCAAATCACGACGCGGGATATCTGTGGGATAAGCGCCAGCCCGATCTGGGTGAGATCATCTGGTACGGCTCGCAGCCGCGCGCGGAGTTCGACCGCATCTGCGAGCGCGTGATCGAACGGTATTTCTCGCAGCCGAATTACTACAAAATCGACGGCTGTCCCGTCTTCATGATCTATGAAATGTCCAATCTCGTGCGCGGTCTCGGCGGCATCGACAACACCGTTCAGGCGCTCCGGCATTTCCGCAGTCTGACAAAGCAGGCGGGCTTCCCGGGCCTTCATCTGCAGGCCGTCGTCTACTCCGAGCACGCCGTCGACGTCAGCGGCGTGGATGCGGCACGCTCCGGCTCGTCGAAGGATCTGGTCGAAATGCTCGGCTTTGACTCCGTGACGCACTATCAGTACTGCCACTTCGTCGACTGCAACCGCGACTACGCCGACGTCATGCCCGACGTCGAGAAGGAATGGGAACGCATCCGCACGCAGTATAAGGTTCCGTACTATCCGCACGTCTCAATCGGCTGGGACAACAACCCGCGTTTCAACGATCTGCGGTACCCCATTCTGCGCAACAACACGCCGGACGAGATCCGCAAGGCGCTGGAAAAAGCGAAGGCGTTCTCCGACCGTTTCAACGACGTGCCGCTCGTCACGGTCAATTCGTGGAACGAGTGGACGGAAATGAGTTATCTCGAGCCGGACGACGTCTGGGGCTACGGCTATCTCGAAGCCGTGCGCGACGTTTTCGGCGGCAAGGGGGAATCACATGAAGCTTGAAAAAAACACGCTCCATGTCGGTCTTGAAAAACCCGTGAAGCTCCTGCACGTAACGGACACACACCTGACGTACGCGGACGAGCAGGACGACGAACGCAAGCACGCGCTCGCCCGCCGGCTCAGAGACCCGAACAAGGAGCAGTATCTCGCGGAGCATATCGCCTACGCCGAAGAGTGCTGCGATCTGCTCGTGCACACGGGCGATCTGATGGACTTCGTATCGCACGGAAACGTGGAAAAGGCGCGGGAGATCCTGAAAAACGAACGCATCTTTTTCATCGCCGGCAACCACGACTATTCGCAGTACGTGGGCGAAGCGTGGGAGGACAGCGCCTACCGGATGAACAGCTACATGCAGATGGGCTACGGTCTCGGCGTGCCGATGTTCTTCAACTCCCGCATCGTCGGCGGCGTGAACGTCGTCGGCATCGACAACAGCTACTATCATTTTTCCGACTGGCAGATCTGGCGCCTGCAGAAGGAGGTCGAAAAGGGACTGCCCGTCATCCTCGCGTTCCACGACCCGCTGTTCGAGCAGTCGCTGTACGACTACCATTATTCCGTCAGCAGCGAGGACTGCACCTATCTCGTCGGCTGCGACGAGGAGCATCTGTTGCGCTACAGCGAGTTCCGCGCCGTGCAGCAGCGTCCCGATGCGCCGACGCTGCGCATGATCGACTACATCAAAAGCGAACCGCAGATCAAAGCGATCCTGACCGGACATCTGCATTTCAGCTTCGAGAGCATGCTCACGCCGACGCTGCCGCAGTTCGTCACCGGCGGCGCTTACGAAGGCATCGCGCGCGAGCTCACCATTGAATGAGAGGGTACGGCATGCAATTCATCAAAGATCCAAACAATCCCATTTACGGCGACGCACAGACCGGCACGCTGTTCGACGTGTACGTGACGAAGGGCGACGAAAAGAGACTTCGCATGGATCTGTCGACACGCGCGGACGGCTGCGTTTCGGTCGCGTACTCTGCGGACGGAATCCGTTGGAGCGCGCCGCAGACGGCGCTGCAGCCCGATCCGGCGAGCGGCTGGGAGGAACTGGTCAACCGCAACTGCGTGCTGCGGGTCGGCGGCACATACAAAATGTGGTACACCGGACAGGCGCACGGAAACAGTTATATCGGCTATGCCGAGAGCGCGGACGGCATCCATTTCATACGCGTCGGAAGCGAGCCCGTTCTCGCGCCCGAATCCCCGTGGGAAGGCGAATCCGTAATGAATCCGTGCGTGCTGCTTGAGAACGGCATGTACCGCATGTGGTACAGCGCCGGAGAGACGTTCGAGCCGAACGTACTGTGCTATGCCGAAAGCGCGGACGGCGTGCATTGGAACAAGTCGCCGCTGAACCCGATCTTCGAGCGGAATCCCGCAAAGGCATACGAGCAGGACCGCATCGGAGGCTGTCAGATCCTGCCGCACAAAACGCTCGGCTATCTGCTGTTCTATATCGGATACCGGGACGTCCACACAGCGTGCATCTGCTGTGCGCGCTCGCAGGACGGCGTGACGGATTTCCGACGCTGCAGACAGAATCCGCTGGTCGCGCCGGACAAAGGCACGTGGGACGGAGATTCGTGCTACAAGCCCTCCGCTCTGTACGATGCAGATGCAAACCGCTGGCGTATCTGGTACAACGGCCGCGCCTGTTCCAAGGAATATATCGGAACGGCGGCGGCAGACGGTGATTTCACAATAAATGATTTTGAATAAAAAGGAGAACAAGAGTATGAAAATCATGAGTTTCAACGTGCTTTGCGGCGGAGACGGCAAGCGCAGCTGGCAGGGACGCACGGAGATGGTCCTCGACACGATCCGGCGCGCCGATCCCGATTCGCTCGGCGTGCAGGAGGCGCACTTTGACTGGATCAAAACGCTGCGCGCGGGTCTGCCGGAATACGACTACGTCGGCGTCGGACGCGACGACGGCAAAGAGAAAGGCGAATTCTCCGCCGTGTTCTACAAAAAGGAGAAGTTCAACCTGCTCGATTCCGGTTCCTTCTGGCTGAGCGAAACGCCCGACGTCCCCGGCGTCAAGGGCTGGGACGCCGCCTGCGTGCGCATCTGCTCCTGGGCAAAGCTGGAAGAAAAGGCGACCGGCAAGCAGTTCGTGCACTTCAACACGCACCTCGACCACATCGGACTCGTCGCCATGCAGAAGGGCGCTGAGCTTGTCACCGCGAAAGCCGCGCAGATCTGCCCCGATCTGCCCGCGTTCTTTACCGGCGACTTCAACGTAACGCCCGATTCCGCGCCGTACCGCACCGTGATCCAAGCGGGCTTTGCGGACGCGCGTCACGTCGCCGCCGTCAGCGACGACAGCATCACCTTCCACGTGGACACGTTCATCTCCGACCGGCTCAAGGAAGAGTATGCCGTTATCGACTACTGCTTCGTCAAGGGCGACGTGAAGATCGATTCCTTCCGCGTCCTGCGCAACCTCTATCCCGGCGATCTCTTCCCGTCCGACCACTTCCCCGTGATCGTCGTTGCGGAGTTTTAAAAAATGAAACGAAAAGCCGTACTCTGCGTTTTGCTTGCAGTTGCGTTCCTGTGGACAAGCTGTCTGCCCGCGTTCGCTTCGGCGGCGCCGTCCGTTCCCGCGGGCGCGTCGGTCACCGAAAGCACCGTGCGCATGGACATCGGTTCGTTTTTCGAGACGATCCGGACTTGGTTCCGCGCGCTTTGGAACCGCATCAAAATGCACTTTGAGGTCAAAAAAGAAATGGTCAGAAACACGATGAACCAAAACGCGATCCACATGCTCAAATCGGTCACGGACACGATCTGCGACAGCTTCATCATCACGACCGAGGACGGCAAGGTCATCGTCATCGACGGCGGGCACAAAACTGAAACGGATTACTTTGTCGAGTATCTGAAAGCGGCGACCGGTCAGCGAAAGCCGCACATCGACGCTTGGTTCCTCTCGCATCCGCACGACGACCACTGCGAGGTATTTCTCGAGGTCGCCGAGCACCGCAGCTGCGTCAGCTTCGACAAGGTGTACGCGAACTTCCCGGAAGCGTCGTTCTACGACGGTTACGACGAGTGGTGCGTCGCCATCATCACGGAATTTGACCGCCTGAAGCCCGCCTTCTCGGACAAGGTCGCTGAGCTGCGCGAGGGCGACGTATTCCGGATCGGCGCCGCGCAATTCACGGTCTTTTATACCTTCAATCCCGAATGGCACGGCGGCAACGACGGATCGACGATCATGCGCATGGATCTCGGCGGCACGAGCGTGATGTTCACCGGCGACGCGACCGTCAAATCCGGCAACTACGTTGTCGAAAAGTACGCGGACAGCGGTCTGCTCCGGTGCGACTACTGCAAGATGGCGCACCACGGACAGGACGGCGTAGACCGGATCTTCTATGAAGCCGTCGCGCCCGAGGTGTGCATCTGGCCGACGCCGACGTGGGTATATGATAACGTGAACGGCAATCTGCGCACATTCGAGACGCGTGCGTGGGTCGAAGAACTCGGCGTCAAGAAAGAATACAAGTCCTTCGAGGGCTCCGCCGTCATCGGCATGAAGCCGCGTATCGTGACGACGACGGACGTCTTTGAGGACGGCTACGACGCCGCCAAGGCGGCCGAACGGCTCGCCGCGCTCGGCTACGAGGGCGTCGACATGGGCTTCGACTACTGGACGTTCGACGGATCGCCCTTTGCCGGCGACGGCTATCTCGACTGGGCGAAGGGCGTCCGGGCACGCGCGGACGCGGCCGGGATCGCCTATACGCACGCGCACGCCCCGGGTGAAGCCGACGCGGACGAATGGATCGGCCGTTCCATCGAGGCGGCCTCCGTTCTCGGCGCGCGGTATCTGGTCGTGCATCCGATCTGGCATGAAAAGAACGGACGCGTCATCAAAACCGGCGCGCGGTTCCTGCAGGTCAACGCCGACGCGTTCAAAAAATGGCTGCCGAAGGCAGAAGAATGCGGCGTCGTGCTGCTGGCGGAAAACATCCTCTGGGGCGCGTCGTCCGACCCGCGCGTCATCGCGGAGCTCGTCAGAAGAGTGGATTCCGACTGGTTCGGCTGGTGTTTCGACGTGGGACACGCATACTGCTCCGGCTACAAGCCGGACGTTTTGAAAGCCTGCGCCGTCGCGCCCATGTCACTGCACATCCAGGACAACGACGGCACCTGCGACGGGCATCTGATCCCCGGCGACGGCACGATCGACTGGGATCTGTTCCTGCGCACGCTGCGCGAGATCGGCTATCTCGGCGACTGCGTGCTGGAGGCGCATCACCAGAGTCTCGAGGCGCCCGACGCAGAACGCGATGCGATCCTGACGCGCCTTCTCGAAACGGCGCAGGATCTGCGCGCGCAGATGCGATAAACAGAATAGTAACAGGCAGCGCAGTTTCCTTGCCGCGCTGCCTTTTTCTTATGTCTTGATCCTTCCGGTCAACCGGCTTCTTCCGCAGGAAGCAGCCGCCCGTCCCGTACGCACACCTCAAACGTCGCGCAGACGTCCTCCGACGACGTGCCGAGCATCAGCGTGTGTGCGCCGTCGTGCAGACCGAAGCGCATCCATCTGTCATAATAGCCGAACGCGTCTTCTTCCACGTGAAGCAGGACGCGTTTCGTTTCGCCCGGCTGCAGTGCGACTCTCTCATACGCTTTCAGCTCTTTAAGCGGGCGGACGACGTCGCAGTCGTGCGAAGCGAGATAGAGCTGAACGACCTGCGTGCCCGCGCGCGACGACGTCGCAGTCGTGCGAAGCGAGATAGAGCTGAACGACCTGCGTGCCCGCGCGCGCACCCGTATTGGTCACGTCGCAGGCGATCCCGACGCCGCTTTCCGCGATCTCGATTGCGGCGTTCTCCAGAGAGAACGTCGTGTAGGAAAGGCCGTAGCCGAACGGGTACAGGGGTTTGCCGTCGTCGTCGCAGTACGCGTATCCGCGGCCGGACGGCTTGCAGGCGTAGAACAGCGGCAGCTGTCCGACGCTTTTCGGGATGCAGATCGGCAGCTTTGCGGACGGATTCGTCTCGCCGAACAGGATCTCCGCGAGCGCCTTGGCGCCCTGCTCGCCCGCGTACCACGCCTCGATCACCGCGCCGGGCTGCCCGATCCACGCCGTCATGTCGATCGGCGCGCCGTTCTGCAGCACGATCACGGCATTCGGATCGGCTTTGCACAGGCGCAGGATCGCTTCCTCCTGATTCTCTTTGATTTCCTGCGAGGCTTCATCCACGATCAGACCGCCGTCCCCCGCGCGGTTCTTGTGTACCGTCACCGACGGCAGGCGCAGGTCGCTGCGGTCGCTCCCCTCGCCCTCGACGATCGCGGCAAAATACAGATTCACGTCGCACGTCGGCGCGAGCGTTTCGACGTCGGCGCTCTCGCCGTAGACGATCTCGGTTTCCCCGCCGAGGTACGCGCGCAGCGCTTCAAGCGGCGTCGGCGCGTCCGCGCCCTGCCACGGCGTACCGTAGGGGCCGGAATAGTTGGAGCCGATGGGGATGCGGTCGGCGCTCTGGCCGAACACGCCCACGCGCCTGACCTTCGCTTTATCAAGCGGCAGAACGCCTTCGTTCTTGAGCAGGATGATCGTCTCGCGCGCCGCTTCGAGCGCGAGCGTTCTGTGCGAGCGGCATCGCACGAGCGCGTCCGCAGCCGCGGGATCGCGGTACGGCGCGTCGAACAGACCGAGCCGGAATTTGGCAGTCAGGATGCGCAGCACGTTTTTGTCGAGTTCTTCTTCGGTAATATATCCCTTGTCGAGCGCCTCCTTGACCGTATCGAACCGGTCGAACGGCAGGATCACGTCGAGGCCGGCTTTGAGCGCCATCGCCGCCGCGCGTGCGTCGGACGACGCGACGCGGTGTGCGGAATGCATGCCCTCCACGCCGCAGTAATCGGACACGACGAACCCGTCGAAGCCCCATTCGCCGCGCAGGATATCCGTCAGAAGTCGCGGATTCGCCGAGCACGGCACGCCCTCCCACGCGTTGTACGCCGCCATGACGGACTGTGCGCCCGCGTCGAAGCACGCCTTGAACGGCGGCAGGAACACCTCGCGCATCGTGCGCTCGCTCGTCTCGGAATAGTTGGAATCGCGGCCGCCGGCCGCGTAGTTGTCGGCAAAATGCTTCGGCGTCGCGATCACGCCGTTCTGCTGCAGACCGCGGCACATCGCCGCGCCCATGTCCGACGAGAGCAGGACGTCCTCGCCGTACGTCTCCACGGTCCTGCCCCAGCGGCAGTCCCGCGCGAGATTGACCACGGGAGAGAACACCTGCCGCACGCCGACGACGGCGCACTCTTTGCCGATCGCGTCGGCAACGCGTCCGACCATCTCCGGATCGAAGGACGACGCGAGCGCGATGGGCTGCGGAAAGTTCGTGCCCATCCCCCACTGCGCGCCGTGCAGCGCCTCGCCGTTTTCGATCGGCGGGATGTGGTGCGGCTGCGCGTCGATGCTGCGGCGCACGTCCGCATTGATCTGCTGCGTCACCTCTGCGGGCGACGCAGGCGTCTCGCGCCGGTAGTGCATAAAATGACCCGGATTCCGGTACGAGCCGAAAAGCGGGTTCCTGTTTTCTTCGTAAGACGCGTCCACGTCAAAAAGCATATCGGACGTGACCTGATAGATCTTTTCGTCGAGCGTCATCTGCGCGAGCAATTCCCGCGCGCGCTGTTCGGGTGTACGTTCCATACGTGACCTCTCTGTCTTTACCGCAGCGGAAAATCCGCCGGCGGATCTTTTTGAAAAACCATGCGCCGTCCGTCGACCGGATGGTCGAACGCGATGCGCGCCGACCAGAGCGCGATGCCGTCCGCCTTGACGCGGCTGCCGTAGCGCCGGTCGCCGACGATCGGCATGGAACGGGATGCGAACTGCGTGCGGATCTGGTGCGTGCGCCCCGTTTCGAGCGTCACGCGCACCAGGGACAGCGTCTGTCCGCCGACCTGTTCGCTCCGGATCTTTTCAAACCGCAGTCGCGCCTGCCGCACGCCTGCGCGCATGCGCCGCACCACGAACGTCTTGTTCGCGCGCGGATCGTGATACAGCAGATCTTCATACGTACCGCCGTCGCCCGGATCGCCGGAAACGACCGCGAGGTACGTTTTTTCGCCCGTTTCCGAAAAGGACGTCGTCAGCTTTCCGGTCATGCCGGGATCGCGTGAAAAAACCATCACGCCGCCGACCGGACGGTCGAGCCGGTGCACGACGCCGATATAGCCGCCGAGCTCATCGCGCAGCAGCGCGGGTGCGCTGTCCTCGCCGCGATCCTCGGACAGGACGCCGGCGGGTTTCACGCACACCAAAAGCGCGTCGTCGCGGTACAGCAGCTCCATCAATACGCCTCCAGCCCCTGCAGCGCGGCGAAGCCCCGCGTCTTTTCGATCACGACGCGGATATTCTGCACGCGCAGCTCCGGGAACCGGCAGATCGAGCGCGCGCCGATCACGCCGCCCTCGCCGAGTTTTTTCCACTTGCCGCCGACCATGCCGAATACGCTGTATTTCTCGATCCGCTGGCCGAGCGAGACTGCCTCGCGCAGCACGAGCTTATTGATGTCGTAGTCGTCCAGAAGATCGATCTCGATCCACGGATTCTCATCCGTGTCGGACTGCCAGAAGCTCTCGTCCGAGAGCAGCACGTTCTGCGCGTCGCTCCCCGCGGCACAGCCGGAGCTCGTCATCTTTGATTCCTGCGCCAGATCCTCGGCGAAGTCGATCGACAACTGCGCGCCGATGGACAGCAGCGTCTGCATGTCCGCCTCGCAGATGCGTCCCTGCTTGTCGGGACTGACGCCGAGCATGAAGTTGGCGTTTCCGCCGACTGCGGCGTACCACGTGTCGATCAGCTTCGAGAGCGCCTTGCACTCGTATTTTTCGGATTCATGATAGAACCAGCCCTTGCGCATCGGGAACACAACCTCCGCCGGATACCAGAGCGCACGGTAGCCCTTTTTGAACTTCTTTTCCGTGCCGAGCTCCAGATCCACCAGATCGTACTTGCGCGGCGGCGGCACGTCGTCCGCCTCTCTGGCGTACGGCACGTAATAATACGGCACTGCGCTCCACTCCGCCCTGCGGCAGAAGCCGACGTAGTTGCCGGAAAAGCGCACGTCCGGTCCGCAGCCGCCGATCACGGCGTTCGGCTGCAGAGAACGGATGAGCGCGTACACTTCCTTCATCGGGATCGCCTGCTTGCGGCCGTTTTTGCCCTCGCCGCACGTGTCGTCCAGCCATACGCCGAACAGCTCGCCGTACTGCGTCAGCAGTTCGCGCAGCTGCGCGAGCAGGAATTTGTTGTATGCGTCGCCCGTGCCGTACCGCAGATCGTGCCGATCCCACAGCGCGATGCGCACGCCGAATTTGAGTCCCTCCTCGGCGCAGTACTTCGCCATCTCGCCGACGACGTCCGTCGGGCAGGGGCTGTGCTCCACGGTATGCTCCGTTTCACGCGACGGCCACAGACAAAAGCCGTCGTAATGCTTGACGGTCAGCACGAGACCGCGCATGCCGGCGTTTTTCGCCACACGCACCCATTGATGCACGCTCAGTTTTTCCGGCGCATACAGCTCCGGGCTCTCGCCGCCGCTGCCCCACTCGGAATCGGTGAACGTGTTCATCCCGAAATGCACGAGACCGTAAAACGCCGTCTGCTGCCACTGCATCTGCCGCGGCGACGGCGTCGCTTTTACGGCGTTTTCCCACAAGATCTTACGCACGGCGATCTCCTTTCGTCAGGTATTGCAAATATTCTTCCTCTGTCAGAAGCGGACGCGTCCGCGTCGTCTGCCGCATGGAAAACAGCCACGTCAGCGGCGCGCTTTCCAGCGTTTCGGGCGACAGAAGCAGCGCGTCGTTGACCGATTCAACCACGCCGCTCACCGGCGCGTGGATCTCCGTGACGCCCTTGAGAAACTCGACGTCGCCCGCATTGTCACCGGCACGAAGCACGTCGCCCTCGTCGCACAGGTTGATGCACGAGGGCTTTTTCTGGCTCTCTACCAACTGCGCGCTCACGCCGACGAAGGCGGTCCCGTCCTCGTCGAAGCAGACCCACTCATGGGTCTTGGTATACAAACGCGCGGTCATTTGAGGTCGAAATAGGTTTTGGCGTTTTCAAACGAAATACCGCGCACGATGCCGCACAGCGTGTCCGTATCGTCCGGGTACAGCCCCTTCTCGACGAAGTCGCCCAGAAGACCGCACAGGATGCGGCGGAAATACTCGTGCCGCGGATAGGACAGGAACGAGCGCGAATCCGTCACCATGCCGACGAACGTGCCGAGACAGCCGAGATTCGCCAGCGTGCGCATCTGCTCGCGCATGCCGTCGATGTGGTCGTTGAACCACCAGCCGGAGCCGAACTGGATCTTGCCGAACGCCTCGTCGGTCTGGAAGTTGCCGAGCATGGAGCCGATCACGTAGTTGTCGCGGGGGTTGAGCGTGAACAGCACCGTCTTGGGCAGAAGGTCGCGCTCGGCCATGCTGTCGAGGAAACGCGACAGACGGTACGCGATCGCGTCGTCGCCGATGGAATCGAACCCCGCGTCGGGGCCGATCGAGCGGAACATTTTCGTGTTGTTGTTGCGCATGGGGCCGATGTGCAGCTCCATGACCCAGCCGCGTTTGCAGTATTCCTCCGCAAGGAACTGAAGCAGGCGCGTGCGGTATTTGTCCGCGTCATCCGCGCCGATCGCTTTGCCGCGGCGGGCATCCTGGAAGATCGCCTCGACGGTCTCGCTGTCTGCGGGCGAAAACGGCACGTAGGCGAACGCCTGATCGCTGGCGCGGCAGCCCATCTTTGCAAACAGCTCCATGCGGCTCTTGAGCGCGTCGCAGAGCGCGGAAAAGCTGTCGACCGGTGCGCCGACGGCATCCTCCAGAGCACGCAGCCACGGCAGGAACGCCGGCAGCTCCACGCCCAGCGCCTTGTCGGGACGGAACGCCGGCAGCACCTTGCAGGAAAAGCTCTCTTTCTGCATGAGCGCATGGTATTCGAGCGAGTCCGCCGGGTCGTCCGTCGTGCAGACGCAGACGACGTTCGAGCGCTCAATCAGATCGCGCGGCGCGAATCCGCCCGCGGCGATGCGCGCGTTGGCATCGTCCCAGATCTGCTGCGCCGTCTTTTCGGAAAGCGGCGTGTCGATGCCGAAATACCGCTGCAGCTCGAGGTGCGACCAGTGGTACATCGGGTTGCCGATCAGATACGGCATGACCTTCGCAAAGGCGAAGAACTTCTCCTTGTCCGACGCGTCGCCGGTGACGTACTTTTCCGCAATGCCGAACGAGCGCATGGCGCGCCACTTGTAGTGGTCGCCGTAGAGCCACAGCTGCGTGATGTTTTCCGGCTCCCGGTTTTCATAGATCTCCCGGGGCGACAGATGGCAGTGCCAGTCGAAGATCGGCATTTCCTGCGCTGCCGCGAACAGCGTCTTTGCCGTCGGGGTGTCGAGTAAAAAGTCAGCGTTCATAAACGGTTTCATGATGTTCCTCCTTTTCGTTCCTCTATGGTTTGCAAGATGCCTTGTTCAAACGAGATTTCCGGCAAAAAGCCGGTGTCGGCGGTGAGCGCAGAAAGATCCGCGCACAGATACTTCACCGCGTCCGGCGAAAGCAGTCTGTCTCCGAATCGCGGCTCTGCCGTGCATCCGGTGAGCCGCCGGATCTCCAGCACGTACTCCCGCAGCGGCTTCGCCTGTCCGCTGCCGACGGGATAGACCGCGCCGTCACGCCCGTGCTCGAGCATGAGAAACAGCGCGCGCGCCGCGTCCCTGACGTGCAGGAAATCCCACGTCTGCGTGCACGCGGTCAGCGACGGGCCTTCGCCGCGGATCATCGAGTCGACGCACGTGCTGACGATCGTCTCGGCGCGGTCGGCGCCGCCGTAAACGCTCAGAATGCGCGCGTGACAGTGGCGCATATCCAGCTGCGCGCACAAAAGGCGCGCAAGCTGCCCTGCGGCGAGCTTGGCGATGCCGTAGCCCGTGCGCGGGAACGCCGGCGTGTCCGGCCGCAGCGGTTCGGTGCATGGACCGTACTCCGCCTGACTGCCCGCCGTCACGAACGCGGTGCAGCCGAGCCTTTTTGCCAGCCGCACGGCGTCGAGCGTGTATTCGATATTCAGAAGCTGCGTCGGCACGTCGTTTCTGGCGTCGCCGTAAGTCGACGCCCAGCCGAGATGCACGAAGCCGTCGCACGGAAGGTCGGACGCAAACGTTCTGAGATCGGCAAGATCGCATTCCGCGACGGTCAGCTGCGGATGCGAAAGGCGCATCGGCCTGCCGCCCGGACGCACCAAAGCGAGCACTGCCGCGTCCTGCGACAGCGCGTATTCCGTCAGCGCCGTGCCGATCATGCCGCCGGCGCCCGTGATGCAGATCCGTTTCATCGTTTTATTCCTTCGGGTTTCCGTTTTCGTCAAAGTGTTTTTTAAGCGACCGCTCGACCGGCAGGATCGTCAGCACCAGCACGACGACCTGCGCCATGGAATAGGACGTTGTGAAGCGCGTCAGCGCGTCGCCGCCCTTGAGCCACAGAAGGATCGACAAGGCGACGGAAACGACCAGCAGAACTGCGCCGGTCCACGTCCAGATCCTGCCGCATTTTTCGTGCGCAAATCTCCACGTCTTTTCATTCTTCATCGACATGCGCGTGCGGTAGCCGAACGCGCCGTTGATCTCTTTCGGCGGACGGCGAAGCATCCAGACGCCGAACACCAGCATCAGCAGCGGAACGATCAGATTGCAGATAAAAAGCGTGATTTGTGTGCCCATCATAAGCCTCCTGTCACCGCACCGCGTCGTGCAGCGCCTCTGCCATCGCGCGGAGCTTTTCCTCCGTCATGCCGGGATAGACGCCGATCCAGAACGTATCGCGCAGGATGCGGTCGGTATTCGCAAGATCGCCGACGACGCGGTATGCCGATTTGTCGCCGCGGATCGCGTCGAAGCACGGATGACGCAGAAGATTGCCCGCGAAGAGCATGCGCGTCTGTACGCCGCTGTTTTCCAGATGCTGCACGACGTCGTTTCTCGAAACGCCCGCTCTGCACGTCAGCGGGAAGCCGAACCAGCTCGGCTCGCTGTGCGCTGCCGCTTCGGGCAGAATAAACGCGTCCTGCAGATCTTTGACCAGCTCGTACAGGAACGCAAAGTTTTTGCGCCGCTGTTCCACGAAATGCGGGAGCTTCCGAAGCTGCGCGCAGCCGATCGCCGCCTGCATTTCCGTGGCCTTTAAATTGAATCCGAAATGGGAGTAAACGTACTTGTGATCGTAACCGACAGGCAGCTCGCCGTACTGCCGGTCAAACCGGTGCCCGCAGAAATTGTCGCAGCCGGAGGGGCACACGCAGTCGCGTCCCCAGTCGCGCATGGAACGGATAATCTTCCAAAGCAGCGGATCGGACGTGTAGACCGCGCCGCCCTCGCCCGTCGTCATGTGGTGCGGCGGATAGAAGCTCGACGTACCGATATCCCCGACCGTACCGGTCTTTCGGCGCGCACCGTCCAGCGTGATCTCGCTGCCGAGCGCGTCGCAGTTGTCCTCGATGAGCCAAAGACCGTGTTTGTCGCAGAACGCTTTGACCGCCGCAAGGTCGAAGGGATTGCCCAGCGTGTGCGCGAGCATGACCGCCTTGGTCTTTTCCGATCTCGCCTCTTCGAGCAGCGACACGTCGACGTTGTACTGCGGGATCGTCACGTCCACGAACACGGGCACCGCGCCGTACTGCACGATCGGCGCGACGGTGGTCGGGAATCCCGCCGCGACCGTGATGATCTCGTCGCCGCGACCCACGGCGCGTTCGCCCAGAAGCGGCGACGTCAGCGCCATGAACGCCAGCAGATTCGCCGACGAACCGGAATTGACGAACGCACAGAAGGGCACGCCGAGATACGCCGCCAGCTCCTTCTCGAACCGGTCGGCATACTTTCCCGCCGTCAGCCAGAAGTCCAGCATGCTGTCGGCGAGATTCACCATCTCATCGCTGTCGTAAACGCGGCCGGCATAGGGGATGCGGTCGCCCGGCGCATACGGCTTCGGCGCGTGAAACTGTTCGCAATAGGCCGCGACGCGCTCGAGGATCTCGGCGCGCGCTTCGGCCTCCGTCTTGTCATAAAACATCAAAATACTCCTTGATCTGTCGTTCCTGCGTGTCGCGCACGTCCGTGCCCGCCAATCCGCATTTGGTGAACTCCACGGTCTTTCGCACGGCGGTCGGCGCGTCCCAGACGGGCGTCCAGCCGAGGCGTTCGCGGATGTGCGTAGAGTCGAGCCGCAGGAAATTTGCCTCGTGTACGGCGTTCTCCTCCGCCTCGCACCGCCACGTCATGCCGTCGCCCCACGCTTCGCAGAACAGATCCGTCATCTGCCCGACGGTCAGACAGTCCGTCTCGGCGGGGCCGACGTTGTAGCTGTCAGCAAACGACGCGTCCGAGAACTGTGCCCGGGCAATGCGCAGATACGCCGCAAGCGGCTCGAGCACGTGCTGGAACGGACGCACCGACAAGGGATTGCGCAGCACGATCGGCTCGTGGCGCAGCGCCGCACGCACACAGTCGGGCAGGAGCCTGTCCGCAGCCCAATCGCCGCCGCCGATCACGTTGCCCGCGCGGGCAGTCGAAACGGCGGTCGCGCCATCAGCAAAATACGCGTTTTTATAGCTGGCAGTCACCAGCTCCGAGCAGGACTTGCTGTTGGAATACGGATCGAAGCCGCAAAGGCGGTCCGTCTCGCGGAATCCGCGCGAGCACTCCTTGTTTTCATAGACTTTGTCGGTCGTCACGTTGACGACCGAACGCACGCAGCCGAGCTGCCGCACGCACTCGAGCACGTTGACCGTGCCCATCACGTTCGTCTCGAAGGTATAGCGCGGCACACGGTAGCTCTCGCGCACGATCGGCTGCGCCGCCAGATGGAACACGACCTCCGGCGCATGCTCGCGGAATACCGCAAGCAGCTTGTCATAGTCGCGCACGTCGCCGATGACGGAATGCACGTCGCCGGAAAGGCGCAGCTCGTCAAAAAGACTCGGATCTGTCGGCGGTTCGAGCGCGTAGCCGACGACCTCGGCGCCCGCAAGCGCCAGAATACGGCAAAGCCACGAGCCCTTGAAGCCCGTGTGCCCCGTCACCAGTACGCGTTTGCCTTTATAAAAATCAAAATCCATCCTGTTACCAGACCTTCCACGGGGCGCTGCCCTGCGCCCAAAGCGTTTCGAGAAGCTGCCGGTCGCGCTGGGTGTCCATGCACTGCCAGAAGCCGTCGTGCGTGTACGCCATCAGCTCTCCGTCCCGCGCGAGCGTCTCCATCGGCGCTTTCTCGAAGGGCGTCTCATCGCCCTCGATATAGTCGAACACGCCCGGTTCGAGCACCATGAAGCCGCCGTTGATGAGCTGCCCGTCCGTCTCCTGCTTCTCGCGGAAGGACAGGATCTGCCCGTCCGGCGAAGCATCCAGCACGCCGAAGCGCTGCCCGACGCTGACGGCCGTGATGGTCGCCTTTTTGCCGTGGGCGCGGTGAAAAGCGAGCAGCTTCGGAAGATCGACGTTCGACACGCCGTCGCCGTAGGTCAGCATGAACGTCTCGTCGCCGACGTACTTGCGCACGCGCTTGACACGGCCGCCGGTCATCGTCTGCAGGCCCGTGTCGACCAGCGTCACGCGCCAGGGCTCGGCGATGTTGTTATGGACGGTCATCGCGCCTTCTTTGGTAAAATCGAACGTCACGTCGCTGTGGTAGAGATAGTAGTCCGCAAAATACTCCTTGATCATGTGCTGCTTGTAGCCGCAGCAGATGATGAAATCGTTGAATCCGTAATGGGAATACAGTTTCATCACGTGCCAGAGGATCGGCATGCCGCCGATCTCGATCATGGGCTTCGGGCGCAGATGGCTCTCCTCGCTGATGCGCGTGCCGAATCCGCCCGCTAAAATGACAACCTTCATCTTCCGCCATCCTTTCATGAAGTACCATTAAAGTACCATTATAAAAAACTATATTATAGTATATCAGCCTCATGAAAGCGTGTCAAGCGCATTTCTGTGCCGCGATTCGATGAATTCTAACAAAAAAACCGTGGATTGCAGGACGGATTTGTGGCAGAAATCACCTTGCGAACGCGTGCGTTCTTTGCTATAATATATGGCTGAAATCCCATGCAGAAAAGAGGCGCTCCCCTTGCAGTACCGAAAAATCCTGGATTTGCATACGCACACGGACAACTCCTACGACGGCAACCACTCCACGATGTATATGTGCGAGTGTGCCGCGCGGGCGGGTCTGCGCGGGATCGCGTTCACCGATCACGTCGAGATCGACATCTTCGAGCAGGGCGAGTACAACCGCTGGGCGCGTCAGTCATACTTCGAGATCATGAAGGCGCGCGCCGCATTCATGGGAAAGCTGATGATCTTCGCCGGCGTGGAGCTGGGCGAAGCGACTTACGACATCC